>JBOIEG010001091.1:0-8929 GCA_050740915.1 Gammaproteobacteria bacterium
CCAACTGCTCGACAATGTCCACCACAAAGCGCGCTAAGTGGTCCTTCGGTAGCCACTCATCGACCGACGGCGGCAGCAGGTAGGGTGTGTCACGATCGCATTGACGGAAGTGGCTCATGCACGCTCACTCATTGAATCCATTGCCGATCCGATCGGTTTGCACATCAAAAGTTCCGCCTTAAGTCCGACAGGCTCCTAGCCCTCGCGGTAGGCTTTTCTTGCCTCGTCCCCGATGATGGCGATCCCCTGCTGCACGGTCTCAGGCGTCTGGGCGTAACTGATGCGAATGCATTCATGGCGGTGCCGCCAGTCCTCTTCCAGGCCTGGAAAGAAATAGTGCCCAGATACCACCACTACGCCCCTGCGCCGCAACCGTTCGTAGAGCTGTTCGCTTTTGATCGGCAGCCCCCGCAGCCACAGCCACAAAAACATTGCCCCTTCGGGACGGTGGACGAAATAGTCCAAACCCTCTAAGGCGATGTCCAGCCAGCCCACGGCCTGTTCGGCTTTGCCTCGGTAAAAAGGCTTTAGCACTTCTTGGCCTAGGCGAATGATCTCGCCGCTCTTGACCAACTCCAGGGTCAACAAGGCGCCGAGGCTGCTGGGCGCGAGGTTGAAAATGGCGTTCATTCCCGCGATGGCCTGAGCCACGGGTTCGGCTGCGAGGACGATCCCCGTGCGCGCCCCGGGCAGTCCCAGTTTGGATAAGCTCAGGCAAACGATGGCGCGTTCATCCCAAAGCGGGGTTGCCGCGGTAAAAACGATGTTTGGAAAAGGGCTGCCATAGGCATTGTCCATGATCAGCGGGATCTGGTGCTCTCGCGCCAAGGTCATTATTCGTTTCACCTCGTCGTCTGCGAGCACATTTCCAGTAGGGTTGGTAGGGCGCGAGAAGCAGATCGCGCCGATATCCGGGGATACCTCGATGTGCTCAAAGTCAACGTGGTATTTGAAGCGGTGTTGAGCTAAGCATTCGATCTGCGGTCGCCTCGCCGTAAACAGCCCTTCTATTAAGCCAAGGTCGGTATACCCGATGTATTCGGGCGCCATCGGCAGCAGGATCTTCTTCTTCTGTCCGTCTCGGAATCGACCGCCAAGCATATTGAAGAGCAGGAAAAAACTCGCCTGGCTACCGGCCGTGATCGCGACATTACAGGGAGCTATGTCCCAGCCACAATGCGTTTTTAAGAGCGCACACAGGGCTTCAATGAAAGCGGGGTTACCCTGCGGCGACTCGTAATTTCCTATTAAACGCTCGAATTCATCCCCGTTCGCGAGCATAGCCTGCATGCGTGCGCGAATACGGGATTGGACCTCGGGAATGAAGGCGGGGTTGCCACCACCGAGCATCAGCGGCGCCTTGGGACTCGACAAAGCCTTGCCCAAGTCATCCATGAGTCGCAGAATGCCGGAGTGCTTGGTGAATTTGTCTCCGAACTCGGAAAATTGCATCTATTTCTGTGTTAAAAAGTAAGCAAAGCGTTGTATAGTACCTCAGTATAGCGTTTCCCGCTTTGGTCGAGGGGATGAGAACTCGCAATGCTGGCCGATCCGTGCTGTACTTGTTCGGAGATGCCAGGCGATGGATCCATGAACCAGGATCACTTTGGAAAGCTGCGCGAGCAGATGTTGCTTGATATCGTGGCACACATGCATCTCGCGGGCGGGCAGATCGGCAAACCGGCGCTAGATGCACGCGTGATGCAGGCGATGGCAAAGGTTCCCCGACATGAGTTCGTGCCGGCAGAGCTGCAGTTTTTCGCCTACAGCGACACGCCTTTGCCCATCGGTTATGAGAAGACCATCTCGCAGCCGTTCATCGTTGCCCTAATGACCGATCTTCTGCAATTGGAGAAAACCCATAACGTGCTCGAGATCGGTACCGGTCTGGGTTATCAGGCCGCCGTTTTGGGAGAGCTCGCAGACAAGGTCTATAGCATAGAGTTTATCGAGGAGCTCGCAGCCAAGGCAGCGTACCGGCTCAACCGGCTGGGGTATCTACGCATTCAAACCACCATAGGCGATGGCTACCGGGGTTGGGCTGAGCACGCGCCCTTCGATCGCATCATCGTAACGGCCTCCCCGCAATTGATCCCACCTCCCCTGCTGATGCAATTAAAGAGAGGGGGCCGGATGGTTATACCCACGGGATTGCCGGAATCTCAGAAGCTTGTGTTGGCGTCCAAGGCCGCGGATGGTTCTATTTCAACCGAGGAGATCCTGCCGGTGCGCTTCTCAGAGCTTGAGGGCGATGAAGCCGCCAAACCTTGCTAAACAACGAAGTACGGCGGTGGCGATGCCGGTAAATAAAGTGAGGACGGCATAAAGACGTTCGTGTTATTTCTTGCTTGGTTTTTTCTTGCCCTGCTTGCGGCCTAGCTTTTTCCCCACCAAGAGCAGTCGCATGACCCGCTCTGCCGCATTTTCTAGGTGCACTCGCGAAAGCCGCATGGCTTCGGCAAGGTCCATGTCTCGCGCCGCCGCGCTGGCTAATGCATCGATGCCGTGTTCAAACACGCCGCGCGCATCGTCGGCCAACCCTCCTCCGATCGCAATCACCGGTACTTCGAAGCGCCTGGCGGCCTCGGCCACTCCTGCGGGCGTTTTACCAAAAGCCGTTTGGAAGTCGACCCGTCCCTCTCCAGTAATGACTAAATCGGCATCTTTTAATTCACCCTCTAGACCGGTTATCTTGACCACTAATTCTATGCCTCGCTTCATCTTGGCGCCGGCGAAAGCGACCAAGCCGGCACCTAATCCGCCAGCGGCGCCCGCTCCAGGTAGCTTTGCGATGTCTTTTTCGAACGTTTTTTTCAGCAAGGTACCAAAGTGTTTAAGGTTGTCATCCAGCAACTTGACCATGGCGGGGCTGGCTCCTTTTTGGGGCCCGAACACGCGGGCGGCGCCGCGCGGGCCGTACAGCGGATTGTTCACATCACAGGCGATCACGACTTTGCTGCGGCGAACACGCGGGTCTAAGCCGCTGGTGTCGATCGCCCAGATCTGGTTTAACACCCCACCGCTCGCCCCTTCCGCCAGTGGGTTCCCCGATTTATGCATAAACCGGACCCCTAAGGCTTGCGCCATGCCGGCGCCGCCATCGACGGTGGCAGAGCCGCCGATACCGACGATGATCGCTTCGACGCCCCTGTGCAGGGCATATCTGATCAGCTCTCCAGTACCGTAGGTGGTGGCTTTGCTGGGGTCCCTTTTGGCTTTTTCGACCAGCGGCAGGCCCGACGCTTCCGCCATTTCGATCACCGCGGTCTTGCCATCACCGAGCAAACCGAAGCGGGCGTTGACCGGCTCGCCCATGGGGCCCGTGACTTGTTTGCGAATGATCCGCCCGCCCGTCGCGTCGACCAGGGATCGCACCGTACCTTCACCACCGTCAGCCATCGGTATCTTTACGCAATGGGCATTGGGCAGCACGCGTTTTATTCCTTTTTCTATCGCGGTGGCTACTTGTAACGAGGTGAGGTTTTCTTTGAAAGAATCCGGCGCGATCACGATTTTCATCGTTCTTTCCCCTTACGGTTGTTATTTTGGATCGGCTTATATCCGAGTTTGATCGCCGTCGTATGTTAGCTCAAGCGCCCCCGTTTGCCAGGTCTGCGATGGTCTTGGCCAGTCCCTGCACAACGACGCTCAGGTAATCGTAGCGCAGGGTCTCGGGCGTATCGCTCGGGCGGTGGTAATTGGGATTACGAAACGGCACGGTATCCGTGACCATGATCGCGGGGTAAGCTTCGCGCCAAAATGAAGAATGATCGGAACGTCCGATATCCGGCGCCAGCCGCTCCGGCGCGACGACACCCTCGGAGGGAAACGCAGTATGATTGCGAAAAGCGCGTATGGCTTTACGTAGCAGGGGTCGCGACGTCAGGTTCCCGACGAAGGCCACAAACGACCCAGTACTGGGATAAAACCACCGAAAGATCTTCGGATAACGCTGAGTATTCGGTCGGTCGTCATAATAACCAATGCTCTCCAGGGAGAGCATCCCGACGATATTAACGCCCCGTTCCCGCGCGGCGCGAGCATAGACGCCGCTACCCATCTGCGTGGAGTGGAAGGGTTCTTCTTCATTGACGAAGGCGACAAAGCGCACCGTCCTCTCCAAGGTTTGTGCTCTGAGCAGCCTTGCCAATTCGATCAATGCGGCGATCCCGGAGGCATTGTCGTCAGCACCCGGGGTTCCGGGGACCGTGTCATAGTGCGCCCCGATGACAATGATTTCCTTTGGCCTGTTGGCCCCTTCGATGGCCGACTCGAGATTGAAAAACGTGTCGCCTCCCCGCAAACGATAAGGCTGCCGCTGCGGCTTATAGTCGAGTGCCGCGAACGCTCGCTCGATATATCGGGCGCTGCGCTCCAAAGTATCTCCATGCCGATAGTGGCGCTCGCCGATCTCTTCGGCAAGATGCTGGACATGTGCGCGTAAGCGGCCCTCGAGATCGCGGTCGATAGGGGCGCCGGCTTCGCGGTTACGCGATTTTCCCGGCATGCCCACCGTGAAGTAGATGGCGCCCGCTATCGCGAGAGTCAGGATCAGGCTAATGCTAAAAAGGAGGCGCATGTTGGAGAGTTTGGTGAAGCTTTCTATTGCTGACCTCACCCAGAATTGAAAGATCGTGACGCTGGATGCCTATGGTCACGAGCCGCCTCATCCAATGGGGCGATGCCCGCGATTCAGCGGGGGTTAGCGCGAGAGGCTAAACCTATCGAAAGCATAAATGACGCCGAATAACCCCGCGTGCGCGAAGGCAGATCCACCTTCGGGGGAATCCTCATCCTCCCAACGGAGGCGATAGCCCAGTTCACAGGACAAATCTTCGCTTATCCGGTAGCTAATTCTAGGCTCTACCTGCGCATAATACCGATCATTGCTCGTCGAGCCGGTACCGGAGCCACTGGAGCCGCTTTCGTTTCGAAAAGCGCGCGCCAGCAAAGAGAAAGACCATCTTTCAGAGAGATCACCGAACCAACGTATATCGACTTGGTTTCTTTCCAATGCGTCCCCGGCTTCGTTTGGAGCAACGCCGCGGCGGAATACGACAGCAAGCTGACTGCTTTCTAGCTTTTTGTTGGCGCCGAAACCGACCGAATAACCAAAATCGTCTTTGCCGTCGGACCGATCGGTGTATTCGGGACCCACGTTCAGAGTGGCTGCTAAGGTTTCGGAGAAGCGATGATTTAAGCCAAATCCTATGCGATAGGTATCAAACTCGCGGTTCCGCTCGTTTTGAAAATTCTGAAAACCCGTGAACACCGAAACATCGTCTACCTCCGAAAAGCGGTACGACAAACTAGCGCGGCCAAGGTGACGGCGACTGTCGACAAGACGGTTCCTGTCGACAAGACCCGAGCCTTCAGCATCGCCATAAAAAGTATCGATGTAGGTATAACTGAGTCCCAAATTACGCCGAGGCGATAATTCTCGATTCCATTGCGGCGAAACGAGGACTACGTTTCTTTGCACTTCCTGCCGCCTAAGGCCGAGATCTGGATCTTCTCTCTGGACATCGTCTGGGTCCGGGTCAGGTATTTCTGCCCCAAGGGGTGGCTCCTTAATGAAGGCCGGCTCCAGAATGTTGGTCCGTAAAGTCGTATCGCGGCGGTAGGTAGTATCCAGGCTCCACTCGCTGCGCTCCGTTCGGTATACCGGAAATAGACCGGCATAAACATCCGTGCTGTCCACTTCTTCCCTGTTGGACTCGCTCACGTCAACCCGCGCGGCTCCCCTCACCTCCGAGTTCGGGGTGAGCCTGCCAAATGCTACGGACGGAGAAAACCGCCATGTTGATGCGGACGCGGCGTCTTGTCTCAGACTGCGGTTGTTGTCAAACTCATATCGCGCCGCGACGGAGGGTTCGATATAGTACTCTGCAGCGATAACCCGTACGGGGGTTGCCGCCAACGCAAGGAAAAAATAGCACCACCTTCCGCTCCCCGGCTTATGCATGCATATCTCCAGACTTTTAGGATTAAAGGGCTTGTTCGAGCTTGTGAAAAAATCTACTGCGCTCGGGATCTCGCGTTCCGGCGGTGCTCGAAATCCTCATGTATTTCGATATACACTCCAGGTCCTGCGCTCCGGCGGAACGCGACCTTCCTTCGCTCGCGACGATTTTCTCACAAGCTCTCAAGGGACCACTACCGTGTCCCCACCCCTCAAGATCACGTTTTGTTCTAGGTTCTTTCCCTTCTTGACATCCGCGTATTCAAACGGAAACACGATTTCTTGGTCTCCTTCGCGCCTTAGCACCTTGATTTTGTTTTCACTGGCGAAAGGAGTCAATCCTCCCGCTACCGTCAAGGCTTGCAGCACGTCTACATAGCGACCAATGACATAAGCCCCAGGGTTGTTGACTTGGCCGATGACGTAGATCTTATTTCCACCGACCGTGACTACGGTAACAGTAACCACCGGATCCGGGATATACCGCTGGAGCTTTTGCCTGATGTCTTGTTGGACTTGCTCCGTTGTCCTGCCCGCGGCTTGTATATCACCGGCGAGCGGAAAAGAGATTTTCCCATCGGGTCGCACCAGCACTTGCCTCTGAAGATCCTCTTCTCTCCAGACGGAAATCTCTAATAGATCCTCTGGGCCGATGCCGTACTCGGAAGGTGGAGTGCGCCCAGAGACGGGTTCCTCGGCAGTCATCGCGATCGGCGAGAGGCTTGCAAACAGAAGCAACATCAAGAACGATAACAACGACTTCTTCACACTGTTCAGCAGGTATCCCCTACGACGATATCGCAATTGCCTAATCATAACGGTTCTCCCGGAAGTTTAAGTAACATATTGTTTTGTAAATATGCTTAAGATTGAAGCAAATTACTGCCGTAGATGTCAAGGTGGGGAGCTGCAACCAGACCCCACGAGGATTTACAACCCCTGGCTGGCGTCGTTACATAGCTTACCCTGTTGCGTTTCAAAAACCTTGTGGCCAAAATGGCCCCGGTTTCATCTGAAATATTTTTATCCCGGTGACACCTGAGAGTTTGTGAAAAAACCGTCGCGAGCGAAGGGAGGTCGCGTTCCGCCGGAGCGCAGGAACCGCAGTGTATATTGAAATACATGAGGATTCCGAGCACCGCCAGAACGCGAGATCCCGAGCGCAGTAGGTTTTTTCACAAACTCTGAGCGCGAGCGGCGCGCCTCCCGGTGGAACCAAGGACGGGAGCGCTACGGTTGTAGAAGACCTCGGTGAGCGTGATTTAGTTATTCAAAGTCGTGGCCTGGGACAAACGGACCACCGTTGACGCGACGGATCCCGATCGTTGCCGGTTTGGGCGCCGCGAGCGCGCGCCGCCGAGGTTGCCTTGTGCATACGGGGGTGCCGGGTGTCGTAACTTATTTTGCGATTATTGGAGCGGTATCGAACGTGACCCGACCGGATGCGCTGCCTCATCAACCACGCCCATGCAATAGGGGGATTAAAACTAAAAGCCAAATGCTGCCCCAACATGACGATCCGGAAAATCGATCGCGCGCCTCGGGCCAATGGATCGGCCGAATATATCTCTATTCGTCACCACCGACCCGCGTGATTGACACGCCACAGCTTCAGCAGTACTTTCGCTTTCGACGAAAAAGGGCGTTTATTTCTCCATATACCCGACAATTGGTCAACGAGGCGCGGCTTGCTTTGTTCGCGCGACAAACTACTTTCGTTCAGTGGGCAAGAACATCGTCATCTGCGCTGACGGCACGGCCAATGCGTTCACGGGAGAGCGGTCGAACGTGGCGCGTTTGGTCAGACTGCTCGCCAAAGGCGACGATGCTGCTCAGATGGTCGCCTACGACCAGGGCATTGGTACCGACATGAAGCGCGCCAGGGAGCTCAGGGCAGTGGAGCGCACGGACCCCGAAGTGAAGGGCCTGCATGTACTGCCGGGCCCGCCTGAGTCATGGTGGGGTCGGGAACGCTGGGAGCTGATCGCAGGGCTGGTGAAGGGTGACGGCCTGCGCGAGAACGTGCAGCAGATTTACGAGTGGCTCTCGACGGAGCACGGCGACGATTCCGATCGCATTTATTTGTTCGGCTTCAGCCGCGGTGCGTTCACAGTACGCGCCTTGGCCGGGTTGATTTTCCGATGTGGACTGCCTGCTGAGAACGCGGCTCATGAGCCCGGGGAGTTCGATGCCGCCTGGAAGTTCTATCAGCCGATGCAAGTCGACGAAGCTGCGAAGAATGAGTTCTGGCGAAAGACGTGCCCGCGCCGATGCCGGATCCACTTCCTTGGCCTCTGGGACACAGTGAAGTCCTACGGCGGACTGCGCCCGGTCTTGCTGCCCCACTTGCGGCACAACCCGATCGTGGGCACGGTGTGCCACGCAATGGCGCTGGATGAACGCCGCGGCTGGTTCGACGCTACCACCTGGGGTTGGCTGGACATGGACCAGGGTAAGAACGCTGCGCCTCGCTCGAACGACTTCCCTGCGGCACGCTTGGATCCGGACACTATCGAAGCGCTGAAGGCGCAAAAGGTGCGCGAGGTCTGGTTCTCCGGAAGTTACCCCGATATCGGCGGCGGTCAGGGCGACGACGCCACAGCCGACATTGCACTGCGCTGGATGCTCGCAGAGGCAGTACACGAAGGGATCCTGCTCAGCGGCGCGGTGTGTCACATCTGAGTGCCCAGCGCGACGACGAACAACCGCGGTTCAACGACCAGCGCGTATGGTGGTGGCGATTGCTGGAGCGGATTCCGCGACATGCGATCAACAACGAAGGCCGCTGGCCGATTCTGGATACCCGGGGTGTCACGGGGCCAGCCGAACGCAATTCTCGACAACTGCTGCGCGGCGGCCTCATGAGCATCCACAAGAGCGCGCGCAAGCGCTTCAGCGGTGACGGGGTGAAAGTCATCCCCACGCGGCGCGACAGCGCGCTGACGATCTGTTCGAAGGGCTCCTGAT
>JBOIEG010001092.1:0-2497 GCA_050740915.1 Gammaproteobacteria bacterium
CCGAG
This sequence comes from Gammaproteobacteria bacterium, assembly GCA_050740915.1. GTDB lineage: Bacteria > Pseudomonadota > Gammaproteobacteria > JBOHHR01 > JBOHHR01 > JBOHHR01. Next base: position 6 of record JBOIEG010001092.1, read on the forward strand.
AAGAGTCTGTCCATCATCAACTCACGGAGTCGATTGCCTTGATGACCACCCGAACCTCGATTTTGGCGTTCAACACGTCCGTTATGGCTTTGGTGTTCAACCTAAGTCCGACAGGCTCCTAGAATGCGATCTTGTATCGACACAACACTGGCAAGGTAACCTAGGCGTCATATCCCGCCGCTACCTTGCCGCAATGGTGGGTAGTGGTATCGAGACAGCCGCGCGGGTTTTCTTGACGGAGTTCCCTCAGTAGACAGTCCCAGTAGTCGGTTCTTCGGTTGTGTGCCGCCATTGGCGGCGGGGTTTCGGCTGAGCGCGACTACGCCCTCGCCGGTGGGAGGACGCATGCGTTTCCAATTCGGAAAGCTCACTTTTGAGTTCCTTGGGCAAGGACTCGTCAAGCAGGATGCGCATCCAACGTGAGTGTCTCGCGGGCAAGTTCCAACGCCGCGACAGCCTGCTCTCGTGTCACGGAAGGAAATGACTCCAAAAAGTCGTTGAGTGAGTCACCGGCCTCAAGATAGTCAAAGAGGTTTTTAACCGGAACTCGTGTGCCAACGAAGACGGGTACGCCGCCTTGGATGTCAGGATCGCTGTGAATAACTGATTGCTTCATCTCCCATCATCCTTCAAGAACTGGCATGCCGCTCATATGCCGACCTGCGATTAGGCGTAATCGTGCTGGAACGCAAGAGCTGACCCCCCTATGGGTGAGAACCATCTGCTGAGGGGCGGCGAGCAGATCCCCATCGCTTGTCAAAGCTGCAGCATAAAGGCCACGAGGTCCTTCCGCTCTTCATCGCTAAGGCTGAGCTCGAGCACTAGATTGAAGAATTCCACGGTATCCTCCAGGGTCAGCAGCCGCCCATCGTGCAGATACGGCGGTGAATCCTTGATCCCGCGCAAGGGAAAGGTCTTGATGGGGCCGTCGGCCGAGGCCATCCTGCCGTTGATCATCTGCGGCTTGTAGAAGCGTTCCACCTTGAGGTTGTGCATGAGGTTATCGGTGTAATAGGGCGGGGTGTGGCAGGTGGCACATTTGGCCTTTCCGAAAAAGAGCTCTTGGCCGCGCACCTCTGCCTGGGTGGCTTGCGCAGGATCCAGCTGACCAAAGACGTCGAGCTTGGGGGCGGGCGGGAAGTCCAGCAGCTCTTGGATCTCTGCCATGAAGTGGACCTGGCTGCCGCGTTCGAGGATGTTGACCCCTTTCTTCTGGGCGATGACCGGATCGCCGTCAAAGTAGGCGGCGCGCTGCTCGAACTCGGTAAAGTCTTCCACGCTCCGCAAGGCGCGTTGAGAGCCGAAGAGGCGCTGGATGTTGACCCCGCGAAGCGAAGGCGTGTCGATGCGGTGGCGAAACTCCTGCGGGCGGACATCGCCGGCGAGGTGGGTCGCCGCGTTCGTATGGCCGTTCGCGTGGCACTCGAAGCACGTGACGCCGCGGCTCGGGCGCTTCGTGCGCCGGTCCTCGGTCTGATTGAACTGCTGCTGCGGAAAGGGGGTGAGCAACAGGCGCAGCCCCTCGATCTGCTTGGGATTCAGGATGCCGTTGAAGAGCTCATAGTAGTTGTCGATGGTGACGAGCTTGCCCTGCGAGACATCGCCCAAGTCGGGCCGCGTGGTCAAAAAGATCGGCGCAGGAAACTCGGGCAGGAGGTGCTCCGGCAGATCGAAGTCGAGATCGAAGCGGGTGAGGTCTCGCTCTTCCTGCTTCTTGATCTCTTTGATATGGAACTCGGGAAAGACCATGCCGCCCTCAGCATGGTTCGGATGCGGCAATGGGTAGAGGCCCGCGGGCCAAGCGCCCTTGCTCTGGATCTCGGCCGGACTCATCCCCGCGAGCTTGACCCACGTCACCCCCTCGGGGAGCTTAACCCGCACCCCCTCCTGGATCGGTTTGCCGCCCGTCATGGTCAGGCCCTTGGCCGGGCGGTCGGAGAGGTCATAGCGCTCCTGCAGCAGATCCTCCTGCCGTTGCATGACCTTCGCCTTCGCCTCCTTCATGCGCTCCATGGTAGCGGCGAAGGCCTCCTTGATATCCACGGGTGCGTAGCTCGTCGCTTGCTCTCCAGCAAGCGAGGTTTTGTCGGTGCCCAATACGCCAAACGTCATAGCGACGATCACCAGCGCCGCATTTGCTCGGTTAAATCTTTTCTGGTTCATGACTTTTCCCCTGCTCTGGAGGATGGATGTTGCAGCGGACGAACGCTGCGTTCTCCCCTGCCGCTCGCCGGCGCGGGGATCGATGCGAGCGGACGCCACCGCTTGCGTCGTTCGCAGGCGGGGCACGCCTTATCGGCTGTCCGATTCGTACTTGAACGACAACTGTACCCGTGCCCGGTAAGCGGTGACTCGACCGTTTTCGATCTTCATGTCGAGTTTGCTTATTTCGGCGACGCGGAGGTCTCGAAGGTGCTTGCCGGCCTCTTCGACGGCATGCTTTGCCGCGTCCTCCCATGATTGTGCGCTGGTTCCAATGACCTCAGTGACTC
>JBOIEG010001093.1:0-2567 GCA_050740915.1 Gammaproteobacteria bacterium
CCGAGAAGAGTCTGTCCATCATCAACTCACGGAGTCGATTGCCTTGATGACCACCCGAACCTCGATTTTGGCGCTCAACACGCACGTTATGGCTTTGGTGTTCAACCTAAGTCCGACAGGCTCCTAGCGGTCGTGCTCCTCATCGCCATCGCCCTCGGTCGGATTCGAATCACGCCACTGAAAAGCAGGCATTGGTTTCTGTTGGCGATGGGCCTGACGCAGGTTCCGATTTGGACCGGCCTAGTCATAGTCGCCTGGCTGCTCGCGCTAGGACTGCGCGCAAAAGTGGAACAAAAAGTGAGCGGCTTTGCCTTTAACGCCATGCAGGTGGCGCTCAGCCTGCTGACCCTGCTCGCTTTGAATTTACTTTTCTTCGCCGTCCAGCAGGGGCTGCTGGGATTGCCGGAAATGCAGATCGCAGGCAATAACTCCACCGCCTCCCAGCTGAATTGGTATATAGACCGCAGCGATGCCAGATTGCCCCAGGCCTGGGTCGTGTCCGTGCCTTTATTCGGGTACCGCGTGCTCATGCTGGCTTGGGCCTTATGGCTCGCATTCGCCTTGCTCGGCTGGCTGAAATGGGGGTGGGGCTGTTTTTCGCAGGGCGGCTTGTGACGCAAATCGCCCCGAGTGCAAACATCACCGGTCCCGTGACTTTCCTGCTCTTTGACTTGCAATTGACAAAGTGCTCACGCTGATGCTAATTAAAGGGTACTTCGATAAATTGCTTCCTTGCAATTTATCGAATCACATCCCTTTTGAGGGTGGGCTCTCCGAATTAATCGACGTGCCCTAAAGACAAACCGAGGAGATCGATATGAATGCCGTAAGCCGCTTGGAAACCATGCGCTGGGGGGCCTGTGCGCTTGGGTATTTGTTACTTTGCGCAGGGGCCATCGCAGAACCCATGTCGCAACAACCGCTTTCGCCCTATGGCGATGGAGGGGCCTACGTGGATACACGCCCCAGCGCCGAGGAAATGCTGTTTGACGGGCTATTTGTGCGTCCGGTGTCCTTAGCCGGCACCCTCGCGGGAACTGTCGTCTATATCGCGACACTGCCCTTCAGTGCGCTAAGCGGCAATGCTCAGGAAGCCGCCGAGCGGCTAATTGCTGAGCCGGCGCAGTACACCTTCACCCGCTGTTTCGGCTGCGTCGGGACCCGATACCCAGCTTACTGGAGCGAGCGGCATTGAGGGAGGTGGGGGAATTAGAACACGCGCTCGCGGCGCGAATCCTTGGATGAGCGCATAGGCAGCTCCAGATAACGCCAGAACAGGTACTTTTGGGGGGCGCGAAGCAATCCCTCATTTTGGCGGGGATTGGGTGCGCCACCGTGTGGAGCGCACGGACATCAATTTAATGCTGAAAACCACCAGCAGCGGAATCAAAGGATCGGTGATCTCCGGACTGTGATGACGCAAAAAAACCTGCGCGCATTCGATCAGGAAAATCCATAAGCTGGCAGCCATGCTGGCGGGATAAAGCTCAAGGCCAGCGCGGTTTAGCATGAGCACCAGCCCCCCGTAAAAGAAAAGCTTTTGCAACAGGCTTTGGATATTTAACGAAAGCGAACCGCTAAAAAATGCGCTCAAAGGGATCCAGGAAAAATCGTTCAGCCGCGGTGCGAGGGCAAACGGCAAAACCCCGTTTAATAAAAGCGACGACAACAATACAAGGATCATCACCCGGACCTGCAAACGCGCGGGTGTCGCAAGAACGAGCAGCGTTGCCATCACAACGCCCACGAGATTAGCCACAGTCAAGACATTGTCCACAATCAAGACTTCCGCCAGGAGCGTCAACGGTGCTAGCGCGAGCAGCGCCGGGGAGGGTTTAGCGAATCTCGGAGAGAGGAGCAGGAAAAATAACGCCCAACCCGCCGTGTTGTTGAGGATAGAGGCAAACGACAGGTCGGGGTGGAGCAGCAAAGGCTTGAGGCTGTCTTTGATTTGTCCCCAGTCAAAACTAGGGACAAAGGGGAACAGACGATAGCCAAGCCAACACCCCGCAATGAGGATCTCCGCCGTTTTCGCTGTGCGCCAAAATCTCCCAGGGACCAGCGCGCGATAGCGCCGGTTGCCTACCAAAGCGCCGGCTACCAATCCGACCATGACGCCGAGGAGATTGAAAAAGGCGTCATATAAAGCCGGCACACGCTCGGGCGTGAACTGCTGCAGCCACTGGAGGGCGACCGCCAGAACTGTTCCGGCGATGAGCAACCACATGCGGTGCGTGCTGCGGTGCTCACCGAAAGCGACGGCAAAGCCGTAGGGCACAAACAACAAGATATTAGCGAGTACGTCGCCGCGGGAGATCCAGATCTCCGTGTATAGCCAAGGGAGGAGGTGGATTTCCCCGGGGGTGACGAATTCAAACGGGTAAAGCGACCCGTAAGCGATGAGTAAAGCGATCAAGACAAAGACGGAAGGCAAGTGGGTATTTCCTAGGAGCCTGTCGGACTTAAGGCGGAACTTTTGATGTGCAAACCGATCGGATCGGCAATGGATTCAATGAGCGAGCGTGCATGAGCCACTTCCGTCAATGCGATCGTGACACACCCTACCT
>JBOIEG010001094.1:0-1641 GCA_050740915.1 Gammaproteobacteria bacterium
ATCCGAGCACTGGCCTATCTCAGAGACAGCCACCCGCGCAAAAAGAAGCTGGCCACCGAGCTGGCTTATTTCCGCCGCCACCGCCACCGGATGCATTATGCCGAAGCCCAAGCGCAGAACCTCCCCACACTAGGTCGGCACGCTGGCTTGACAGGGTCCCGCCCCTTTCTATACTGGCCTAATGGCTACAGTTACGTTCGATACCCTCAAGTTTGCCAACAAGCTCAAGGCCGCCGGTGTCGCGGACAAGCAAGCCGAAGCGGAAGCGGAGGCTATCGCCGAGGTTATTCAGGTTAATTTTAAGGATTTGGTCACCAAAGAGGACTTAAGGCGTGAGCTCAAGGAGCTGGAAATGCGATTCGATGCCAAACTGGACCGCTTGGAGGGCAAACTGATGGGTGAGATTAGCCAGCTCAGAGGAGAGATCACTCATGGGCTTACCCAGCTCAGGGGAGAGATGACTATTGGGCTTACCCAGGTCAGAGGAGAAATCGGTTTGTTGAAATGGATGTTGGGTGTCCTGCTTGCGGGCGTAGTCTCGCTCGTCGTCAAAGCGTTTTTCGTTTGATCGTCATCGCGCGCGCCGCATTGTATTAGCGATTCTTGGGCGCTCCCCCCTATTGCTTGGTAGCAAGCGCAACAAAAGACGCCCGTGCGTGGGAGGAAAGGACAAAAGGCAAGCGCGGACTTTCGAGCTGCGCCATCGTCCAGGTTGATGGGATAAGGCCAGGGTAATTTCGGCAATACGTCGGCTTCGCGAGTTCCGGTTCTACAAATTGAGCGAGCGTAGCCTGGATGGAGCGCAGCGAAATCCGGGAGTCATTCGCCGAACCCGCCTTCCTCCGGGACGGCCGCCCAATCCGGCGGGAGCAGCCCCAAACGAACGTAGCGATGGATCGAGGACCAGCGCCAATCCAACGGCCGGGCTACCCAACCATGCTTGACCGGATTGTAGTGAATATAGTCAACGTGACGGCTAAAATCCTGCTCATCACGGACGAGGTGTTCCCAGAAACGCCGTTGCCATAACTCGTATTCGCCGCGCCGGTCCTGAGCCAGGACAATACCCCGCTTTACCAAACGCCGAGTGAACCGCGCCTTGATCGCACGCCAGCGCTTCGAGAAGTCTGCGTCCCCCTCAGCCAGCGTCCAGATCGTGTGGAGGTGATCGGGCAGCACCACGAAGGCATCGATCCGAAACGGCCACCGCCGCTTCACGCATTGAACCCCTTCGCGCAAAGCGTCGACATGGTCGGTCAGCATCCGCGAGCGCCGGTCACGCAACGTAACGGTGAAGAAATAGGTAGCTCCGGGAAGACGTGCACGGCGGTAATTCACCCTGAATTATCCCGGATTCCGCTACGCTCCATCCAGGCTACGCTCGCTACGCTCGCTGGCCATTGATCTGGACAACGCGCGGGAGTAGTCTTTTAGCGATGCGCCGGCGGGGATCCGTGACGCATAGTATATTTACGCTTCAATTAAGGAAACCACTAGGAGCCTGTCGGACTTAGGTTGAACACCAAAGCCATAACGTACGTGTTGAGCGCCAAAATCGAGGTTCGGGTGGTCATCAAGGCGATCGACTCCGTGAGTTGATGATGGACAGACTCTTCTCGGCCCGCTTTTTAGCCCGCCAGC
>JBOIEG010001095.1:0-26049 GCA_050740915.1 Gammaproteobacteria bacterium
TTTGCAACGGTGGAGCCGGTATTTGGCAACCTGCGCGGGAATAAACATCTCTGCCGCTTCAGCCTGCGCGGCCCGCAGAAGGTGGACGGGCAATGGAAGCTGTATTGCCTGATGCACAACATTGAGAAACTGACGCATCAGGGTTATGGGATGTGAGGGCAGAACAAGGGTGAAAACAGCCCTGATTTTGACCTGTGTCAACGGCTATGGGGTCTACCGGTGGTCATCTACGGGATGTGGCTCGGCTTGGCGCGAAGATTTGAGATCCGATGATAATGAAATGGCGGTTTAAAAAAATCAGCCCAGAGGCTCTGATGTGTAACAAGAAGTGGGTTTTTCTACAGCCTCGTTAGCGGAACAGGCGAACGAGCACGTGGTGCAGGGTTAGCTATCCCACCATTCTCCGAACCTCGTGATCACGCTCGGCAGGCTGGCCACCCGGGTGTTCGAGGCGTCCGGTTCGAGGATCCCCTCCGTGGTCGGCGCCCTCGACATATCCCCCGAGACGCGGCCCGATGCTTGCGGGATCAGTCTCGCCGTAGATCCCGGCGCAATGTACGACCGCCTTAAAAGAATGGCACCCGGGGTGAAACGGGTATTCTTCGCCTACGAACCCGGGCACGATGGCTGGCTGCTCGAGCATGCAAAAAAAGAAGCCGCGCCCGTGGATTGGAGTTGCACGCAGAGCCAGCGGATGGTGTGCTCCAGGGCGCCGAACGCTACGGGCATTTCGCGCAGATAGCGCAGCCCCACAGCGATGCGATTTGGTTGACGTTGAATAACGCCATCATCGATGACAGCAGCCTTGTGCCGTATCTGATCGAAAAGGCCTCGTACCGGAAGCTCATCATCGTCTCGAACAAGCTCCAACATGCCCAGAGGGGCGTGTTGTTTGCGACCTAACCGAACAACTGCGCGCTTGGGCAGCGGCTCGCGGAGATGGCGTTGCGGCTCGCCGGGCATCCCAAACAGTCATTGGGGGTCGCACCAGTCGCCGGATGTATGACTTATAATGTGAAATACATTAAGTCATGATTAACAGGAAGTGTTCTCGGAGGATGGCTTCGGTAAACGAAGGGCGTAGATAAAATCCACGGGGAAGGGTATGGATGCGCTCTCCTGCCTGCCCGATCGCCTCGGTGAGCGACTGCCCATTGGCCGCCTTCGGACGGATCTGCAAACAATCACCGCGATGGGCACGAAGCTGGTCGAGCTCACCCATGCAGATGAGGTCCATGAGCTCCTCCCAATCGCGCTTCAAGCGCTGTTCCTCTTGCGCCGAAGGGCTCCACAGCAATGCCGTCCCGATACGGCGAGAGGGTAAGGGAACGCTCGGCTCAGCCTCGATGGGAACCCACAGCACGCGTTGCAGCTTGCGATGCACGAGAGACGTTTCCCAGCGTGCGCTGACGTTATCGATAAGGGGCGCGGTGCAGACGTAGGTGGACTCCCGGGGGCGCCCATCCCGGGTTACCGGTATCGTTTTAAGCTCCACCCCGAGGGCGGGAAAGTCGGGCTCGGGGGCGGAGCCAGCGGCTGCGCCTAGCGCGGATTCCAGCAGTTCTCCAACCCAACCCTTATGACCCATCAGGTTCCGCGGTGTGCGCCGTCCCAGCTGGCGCGCTACTACGGAGAGACTTTTCCCGGCCAGGATTTGTGCCCGTTCGAGCAGCTCTCGCTCGCTCTCGGGTGTCTTCCCGAAAGCACCTCTCTTTAGAGGTCCTATGCGAAGGGCTGCAGCGCTTCTCGGATGGAATTCCTCAGGCATTCAAATTTTGCCGGCTCCAATATCGGTTGCTTATCCCGGTCCGTGATGTAGAAGATGTCCTCCGCACGCTCGCCAAAGGTCGCGACCTTGGCATTTTGCACTCTTACGCCACAAAGCTGCATCGCGGTTGCGATCTTGGACAATAGTCCCGGCCGATCGGTGGCCACAACCTCCAGCACCGTCCGCTTATGCACCGGATCCTGTTTGAAGGACACATCCGGTGTGCGGTGAAAGCTTCTTAGCCACCTTGAGGGTGATCGGTTCACGGAGCCGGTGTGCGCCTCTGAGTTGCTTAAATAACGCTTCAGCGTATGCACGATATCCTGCAGACGTCCTTTCGCTGTTATAGGTTGATTTGTCGCCGCCTCCAAGACGATGTAAGTGTCCAAGGTGTAGCCGTTCGCGGTTGTGATGATACGCGCATCCACTATGGTCAAGCCCATTTGATCCAGCGTCTGAGTGGTGGCAGGAAAGACATGCTCCTCATCTCGCGTGTAAATGAACACCTCCGTGCCGCCGCGTTGGGTTCGCGCACGCGTGATGACCAAGGGGAGTCGCTGTTGCTTGTCTCCCAGTATGCACCGTGTTTGCCAGGCGATTTCATCGGGCCAGTAGCGCACAAAATAATCCTCGCCCAAGTCCTCCCAGAGCGCGATGATAGGCGCTTTCGGTATATCGAGGGTGCACAGGACAGCAAGCACTTCACCTTGCACCTCTGCGATCCTTTCTCTTTTCTCCATGGGATTTTCAACCCCTCGGCGCAAAGTCTGTAGCGTGTTCTGATAAAGCCTCGTCAGCAGCGTCTCCTTCCAGTCGTTCCACAACGAGGGATTGGTGCCCCTGATGTCGGCCACCGTCAAGAGGTATAGGTAATCGAGATGAAGCTTGTCGCCCACGCGCCGTGCAAAGCGACTCACGACTTCGGGATCGGCGATGTCTTCCCGCTGGGAAGTCATGGAGAGCAGGAGATGGTTGCGAACCAGCCAAGCGACAAGGCGTATGTCGTAGGCGCCCAGGCCGTGATGACGGCAAAACGCTTGTGCTTCCCGGGCCCCGATCTCCGAGTGGTTTCCCCCTTGGCCCTTGCCTATGTCGTGGAACAGTGCCGCGATGTACAGAAGCTCGATCTTGGGGATCTGGTTGACGATCTCGTGGCATAGAGGCAGCTCTTGAGTGCAATTCGGATCGTTATAACGACATATGTTTTCGACCACCGTCAGGGTATGCGCATCGACGGTAAAAACGTGGAATAGATCGAACTGCATCAATCCGGTAACCGCCTCGAACACGGGCAGGTAGGCGCCGAGCACGCCGTATCGATGCATGCGTTGCAGTACAATGCCAAAGCATGGTGGCTGGCGGAGGATCTCCATGAACAGGCTGCGGGCGCGAATATCCTTGCGAAACTTCTCGTCAATGAGATACCGGTGATCGCGGATAAGCCGTATCGTGCTGGCCCGCACGCCTTCGATATCGGGGTTGCGCTGCATCAGCAGGAAGACTTCCAATAGCGCCAGCGGTTGCTTTGCAAAAACGCGTTCGTCGCGCACCTCGATGAATCGGTTTCGGGTTTGAAAGCGGTTGTTTAGGGATCTCACCGGATCCGTTTTGTCCTGCTCTAGGATGGCTTCCCGAAATAAGGCGAGCAGCAGCTCGTTCAGGCGATTGATTTCCATCGCTGTGCGGTAGTACATTTTCATGAACCGTTCGACGCCGAGTTGCCCGTCGCTGGGTTTGCCGTATCCAAATTCCCGAGCAACGTTGCGCTGATAGTCGAACAAGAGCCGATCCTCGCGTTTGCCGGCCAGCAGATGTAGCGCCATGCGCACACGCCACAGAAACGACTGCCCGGCCTCCAGAACCTGATGCTCTTCGGCCGTGATAAACTGATGCTGCACCAGCTCTTGTAAGGTCTCGGCCCCGAAATGCCGCTTTGCCACCCAGGCGATGGTGTGGATATCCCGCAGCCCACCAGGGCCTTCTTTAATCTGCGGTTCCAGGTTCTCAGCCGTGTCGTTGAAGCGCCGATGGCGGGCAAGCTGCTCTTCGCACTTGGCTTCGAAAAACTTGCGCTGGGGCCAGATGGATCGGGGACCGGTTACATCGCGCATCTCTTGGTAGAGCTTTCCATCTCCGCATAACAGCCGAGCCTCCATCAGATTCGTCGCTACGCTGAGGTCGGATTTCGCTTGTATTTTGCATTGCCTTATGGTCCGCACGCTGTGGCCCGGGACGAGCCCCATGTCCCACAAAAAAGTGACGAAGGATTCGATCGCACCGCATAAGCCGCGGTTCATGCGAGGGGGGACGAGGATAGTGATATCGATATCGGAACCGGGGTGTAGCTCCCCTCGTCCGTAACCGCCCACCGCGACCAGAGCAACACCGCCGTTGGCTAACGGAGCGTGTTGTTGCCAGGCTTTGGCCAGGATTCGGTCCACCATTTGCGCCCGCAGGCGGACCAGCTTGTCCACGGAATAGCCCGCATAGAACGCCTGCCTGAGATAGCCGTCGATGGTGTTGAGCGCCGAGCGGAAGGCGCTCAGGCGTGCCGATGGATCAAGAGCCGCCTCGAGGGTTGGGAAGATGGATCCCAGCTCGGCTGGGATCGTCGCCGTCTCCCCCGGACCGCCTGTTGAAAGATTTCCCGAGTCCTTAAAGAAGGTCGCCATCTAATCGGGTGAGCACCTCATGGCCGATTTCGGTCACCAGCACCGTGTGCTCCCATTGCGCGGATGGACTTCGGTCTTTGGTGACCACGGTCCAGTTGTCGGGGAGCAATTTGACATGCCTTTTGCCCGCGTTGACCATGGGCTCGATGGTAAAGGTCATCCCAGGCGCTAAAATCAGCCCTGTCCCCGCCTTTCCGTAGTGTAGCACCTGCGGCTCTTCGTGGAACTCACGGCCAATCCCGTGGCCGCAGTATTCTCGTACCACCGAATAGCCATTTCTCTCCGCATGCTGCTGGATGGCATGCCCGATGTCCCCGAGGCGCACGCCAGGGCGGACCATCGCTATGCCAAGACACATACATTCATAGCTCACGGCGACCACTCGCCGCGCGCGCAACGGGGCGTCTCCCACGAGGAACATCTTACTGGTGTCCCCATGAAACCCATCCTTGATCACTGTGATGTCGATATTGATGATATCGCCGCCTCTTAGGCTTCTGTCGCCGGGAATTCCGTGACAGACCACGTGATTCACCGAGGTGCAGATGGATTTTGGAAACCCGCGGTAATTTAAAGGCGCGGGGGTGGCTTGCAGCTCCCCAACGATGAAATCGTGGCAGATCGTATTCAGTTCGCCGGTGCTAATGCCGGTTTGCACGTGCGGCCGGATCATTCGCAGAACCTGCGCGGCCAGTATGCCGGCAACACGCATTTTTCCGATCTCCGCAGCATTCTTAATGGTAACCGGCATCGTTTGTTGAAAGCGGTTTGTTGAGACCAACACGATATGATATAAAGCGCCGGCTTATGAAGCAAACGGAAGCACCACGCCAGGGCAGGCGTACGTAACCACGGGAAAGGTGCCGGTAAACGCTAAACAAACCTCTCACACGCGCCCGCCAACATACACTTGGGTGCCTTGGGCATAAACCCGGGGTAGGTGTATGGGGCTCGTGGTGGCTCAACCCAGATTGGAGAACAACCATGGCAGACATCAGCATGCGCCAGATGCTGGAGGCGGGGGTGCATTTCGGGCACCAAACCCGCTATTGGCATCCCAAAATGGCGCCGTATATCTTCGGCGAGCGCAACAAGATCCATATCATCAACCTCGAAACCACGCTTCCCCTACTTAAGGATGCGATGAACTTTCTTGGCAAGATGGCTGCGCGCAACGCAACCATCCTTTTCGTCGGCACCAAGCGTGCGGCCCAGGAGATCGTGCAACAGGAAGCGAGCCGATGCGGTATGCCCTATGTCAACCGGCGTTGGCTTGGGGGCATGCTAACCAATTTTAAAACGGTCAAGCAATCACTCAAGCGGCTGAAAGATCTGCAACAGATGGAGCAAGATGGAAGTCTAGAGCGCCTCAGCAAAAAAGAGTTGCTGACATTCCGGCGGGATTTGGACAAATTGAGCTACGTTCTGTCGGGGATCCAGGATATAGAGGGTTTGCCGGATGTGCTTTTCATCGTGGATGTGGGGCATGAAAAGATCGCCATAGCGGAAGCAACCAAGTTAGAGATCCCCATTGTGGCTGTGGTGGACACCAACAACAGCCCCGATCGCATCGACTATGTGATCCCGGGTAATGATGACGCTATCCGCTCGATTGCGCTCTACGCTAAAGTAGCGGCCGATACCATCATCGAAGGTCGGCAATCGATCCCACAACAGCTTGCCGATGTTGTTGACGAATTCGTGGAGTTGGACGACGCGGGCAGGGTGGTGTCAACGGGGATGGCCAACGGCGCTAGCGAAGGCGTGCTGCGAAAAGTAGCAAGGAAGAAAACAGCCGCCAAGAAACCGGCCAAGAAAGCGCCGGAAGGGCCGATGGAAGGGAGCACTCCCGCGCCCGACCGCGAAGCGCCAGAAGCACAAGCCCAGGTCGAGAATACAAGCGAGGAATGACTATGGAAATTAAAGCGACATTGGTCAAAGAGCTGCGTGAGCGCACGGGTGCCGGAATGATGGAGTGTAAAAGAGCCTTGCAGGCGTGCGCGGGCGATATGGAAGCGGCAATACAGCATTTGCGCAAGGCCGGTCTGGCCAAAGCAGCAAAGAGAACCGGTAAGGTAGCCGCCGACGGGGTGATCGTGATCCATGAAATGGGCAAGACGGCCGCCATGGTCGAGGTCAACTGCGAAACGGATTTCGTCGCCAAAGGCGATGAATTCAGCGCGTTCTGCGAAGCGGTGGCAAGCGTTATCCTGGAAAAGCAACCCGCCGATCTAGCCGCTCTGAGTCGGCTCCCGATCGGTTCCAGGGAGAGCGACACGGTGGAAGAGCGCCAGCAGCAATTAGCGGCTAAGATTGGAGAGAAAATCGCGGTACGCCGGTTTGAAGTGCTTCCCTGCAAAGGGATCCCCGGAGTTTATTCCCATGGCAATAGGATTGGCGTTATCGTTGACCTGGAAGGCGGTGAACCCGGGTTAGCTAAGGACATAGCCATGCACGTGGCCGCCAGCCGACCGGTCTGCGTGAGTGAGACAGAGATCCCTGCAGAAATGGTGAAGAAAGAGAAAGAGGTCCTCATCGCGCAAGCCGAGAATAGCGGTAAGCCATCGGATATTATCGAAAAAATGGTGCAGGGGCGACTAAAAAAATTCTTTGCGGAGGTGACTCTGTTGGGACAGCCGTTCGTCAAAGATCCCGAAGTAAGCGTTGGCCAATTGTTAAAAAAAGCCGGGGCTAGCGTGTATTCGTTCAGCCGCTTTGAGGTTGGGGAGGGCTTGCAGAAAAAGACGGGGAATTTCGCCGCCGAGGTGATGGCCCAGGTCAAAGGCGCATAGACCATGGCTCACGCGCCTGTGTCCGAAGCGTACTATCGGCGAGTTCTGATCAAGCTGAGTGGCGAAGCGTTGCTGGGAAGTCAGCCGTACGGCATCGACTTCGATGTGACAAAACAGATCGCCAGAGAGGTGAAAGATCTCATCGAAAGGCGGGTGCAGGTGGCGATAGTCATAGGCGGTGGGAACCTTTTCCGGGGTGCCGGCTTGGCCGCCAAGGGTTTGGATCGCGTGAGCGCCGATCAGATGGGCATGCTAGCGACGATTATCAATGCCCTGGCATTACAAGACGCTCTGGAGGCAGACGGTCTTTTTGCCCGGGTGATGTCCGCGATTAAGGTCAACCAGGTGTGCGAGGATTACATCCGCAGGCGGGCCGTGCGGCATTTAGAGAAGGGAAGGGTGGTGATATTAGCCGCAGGAACCGGAAACCCCTTTTTTACCACCGATTCGGCGGCCAGCTTGCGCGCTGTGGAGATAGCGGCCGATCTGATGATCAAAGCAACCAAGGTGGATGGTGTCTATTCCGCCGATCCGATGACGGTCCGCGACGCGACGCGCTATGATTGTTTGAGTTACGACGAAGTGTTACAGCGCAGACTCGAGGTCATGGATGCGACGGCTATCGTATTGTGCCGTGATAACGATATGCCCTTACGCGTGCTCAATATGGGGAAACCCGGTGCCTTGCGGCGAGCGATCATGGGAGAGTCAGTGGGTACGTTGATAAACAATATCAATGGGATGCAACACGTCCAGCGCTGATGCATGGCTCCCGGATCAGGAGATGGCCTTGCGCGATCCGCCCATGCCTTGAATCACTGCCGCTGGGCACGGAGACGGTCATAATGATCAATGAAGTTACCGGTGACGCCGATTGGCGCATGAACAAATCGATCGAGGCGTTGAAACAGGAGCTGGCAAAGCTGCGCACCGGACGGGCGCATCCGAGCTTGCTCGATCACATTACGATCGATTACTACGGCTCCCAAGTTCCTTTGAGTCAGGCGGCTACGATCAGCGTACTGGACGCGCGCACCCTTGCCGTTTCGGCTTGGGACAAAAAGATGATCGCCGCCATTGAGAAGGTGATCCGAAGCTCCGATCTGGGATTGAACCCGGCGACCTCGGGCGATGTGGTCCGTATCCCGCTACCGCCGCTCACAGAGCAGAGGCGCCGGGAGATGATCAAAGTGGTCAAAGGTGAAGTGGAACATGCGCGTGTTTCGATCCGCAATATTCGGCGCGACGCCAACCACAGGCTCAAGGCGATGGTTAAGGATAAAGCGCTCTCCGAAGATGAGGAGAAGGGTGCAGAGGAGCGGATCCAGAAACTGACCGATGAGCATATCAAAAAAGTGGAAGAGCTCCTTGAGACCAAAGAAAAAGAGCTGATGGAATTCTGATTGAACCGTGCGCGACGGCTGCCTCCTGGAACTGCGACCATTTTGGCGAGGATACTGTCGCCAGCCGTTGGCCGGTGTGATCGCTCTAACAAGGCCGGCCCCGTGAGCGACCCCGATTCTCGCATGCCACAGCACATCGCTATCATCATGGATGGCAACGGGCGCTGGGCGCAGAAGCGGCAGCTACCGCGCATCGCCGGGCATCGGGCGGGGGTGGAAACGGTGCGTCGGATCGTCAAGGCTTGCGGGGAAAATCGAATAGGGATCCTGACCCTATTCGCCTTTAGCAGCGAAAACTGGAGGCGCCCGAAACGCGAGGTATCCCTGTTGTTCGATCTTTTTCTTACCGCTTTGCAACAAGAGATTGAGGAACTGGACGATAATAACGTCCGGCTGCGCGTGCTCGGGGATCGGCAAGCTTTCCCGGAAAGCTTGCAGCACTCGATCGATCATGCCGAACTGCTGACCGCATCCAACGAGGGTCTGCATCTTTATATTGCGGCGAACTATGGTGGACGCTGGGATATCACGCAAGCGGTAAGGCGATTGGCACGAGAGGTAGCATCTGGAGTGCTGGATCCCGCGGAAATCGACTCGGAGGTGATCGGTTCCCGTCTCAGCCTGCACGGTGTGCCCGAGCCGGATCTGTTTATCCGCACCGGAGGAGAACAACGGATCAGCAATTTCCTGCTGTGGCACCTGGCATACACGGAGCTTTATTTCACCGAATGTTTGTGGCCGGAGTTTGACCGGGATGAATTTGCAAGAGCACTGGCCTCGTTTGTAAGGCGGCAGCGGCGCTTCGGTCAGACCGCTGAACAGGTGCAACAGCTCAGCCGTGCTTAAAGAACGCTTGTTTACCGCAGCCGTGTTTGGGCCACTGGTTATTGCCGCGGTCCTTTTATTGCCAACCTCACTGATCACGGTGATGCTGGGGACCGTTGCGTTGCTTGGGGCGTGGGAATGGTCGGCGCTGGCCGGCTGGAGAAACACCGCCGAGCGCCTAGCCTATGTCGGGATTGCGGCGGTATTTATGGCTCTGGCGATGAGGTGCCTGAGCAGCTGGGGCAACCAGGGCTTGTTGGCGATCGCGCTAGGCTGGTGGTGCATCGCTTGTGCGAGCGTTGTCGCCTACCAACTCAAGAAAGTTGAGCTGCCCCACTCGCCCTGGCTCCGGGGAGTTGCCGGATTGCTGACGGTGATCCCATCCTGGGGAGCGATGGTGTCCTTGCACGGGTCATCGGACGAGGGGCCTTATTTGCTGCTGTTTTTAGTGTTGTTGGTTTGGGCCGCGGACATTGGCGCTTATGTGGTCGGACGGCGCTTTGGCAGACACCGCTTGGCTGACCGAGTCAGTCCGGGAAAAACCTGGGAGGGGGTGGTGGGTTCCTTAGGCGCTACGGCGCTGGTGACAGGAGCCGGGGTGTCCGCCTTAATCCCAAGCCATATCGTGGCGTGGCCATTTCTCGTGTTGTGCATGTTGACCGGTCTGGTTTCTATCATTGGGGATCTGTTGGAAAGCCAGTTTAAGCGTTCAGCCGGCGTAAAAGACAGCGGAAACCTCTTACCCGGTCACGGAGGCGTGTTGGACCGAATCGACAGCTTAACGGCGGCGGCGCCTTTTTTTGTCTTTGGCGTCAGGCTGCTGGGGATCCCGTTTTGATCGGCGTTAGTGTCCTCGGCTCCACCGGCACGATAGGGGTGAACACATTGGACGTGGTGGGCCGCCATTCCGATCGCTTCCAGGTCATCGCGTTGACAGCGAACACGGACATAGAGGGCTTGTACCAGCAATGTGTACGATGGGAGCCAAAATATGCGGTGATGGCGGATGGGAAGAGTGCCATGGCCCTTAAGGAACGACTGTCTCGGTCTGAAACGGAGGTGCTGTCCGGGATCGAAGGTCTTGAACATGCCGCAAGCTGCCCAGAGGTAGACTATGTTATGGCGGGTATTGTCGGTGCAGCGGGACTGTTGCCAAGCCTTGCGGCCGCGAACGCCGGCAAGCGTGTGTTGCTGGCAAACAAAGAATCCCTGGTGATGTCGGGACGACTGTTCATGGACGCCGTGCGCGCTCATGGGGCGGAACTGTTGCCGATCGATAGCGAGCACAATGCCGTGTTTCAGTGCATGCCACCGGGATTCGAGCGTGGGCTTAGCGAAGTCGGGGTGAGCCGAATAGTGCTCACAGCATCCGGAGGCCCCTTCAGGACCCTGCCGAGGGGCAAGCTGCGCGAGGTGACGCCGAGCCAGGCTTGCCTCCATCCGAACTGGACAATGGGGCAGAAAATTTCAGTCGATTCCGCCACCATGATGAATAAGGGCTTGGAGATCATCGAAGCCTGTTGGTTGTTCAATACCGATGCCGATCGGATCCACGTCGTGGTTCATCCGCAAAGCGTCATCCATTCGCTGGTCGAATATGCAGACGGCTCGGTGCTAGCGCAAATGAGTAATCCGGATATGCGCACTCCTATTGCGTACGCGTTATCATGGCCCGAGCGGATAGAATCGGGCGTTGACACACTCGATCTGGTTCAAGTCGCGAGGCTGGATTTCGAACCACCGGATGCAGAACGTTTCCCGTGCTTGGAGCTGGCGCGGGCGGCGCTCCGTGCGGGCGGAACCAGCAGCGCCATATTGAACGCCGCCAACGAGGTCGCTGTGTCGACTTTTTTGCAAGGGGAGCTCAATTTTGTCGATATCCCCTCTGTCATCGAGTCGACCTTGGGTGGCGTAACAGCGCACGATGCCTCCTCGCTGGAAGCCGTATTGGCGGATGATTTCGAAGCCCGGCGCTACGCCAGCCAAACCGTTCACCAATGGGGGTTGCGATGACGGCGTTGCAAGCGCTTATTTTCTTTGTGCTCGCACTGGGCATGCTGATCACCATCCACGAATTCGGGCATTTCTGGGTCGCCCGCCGCCTGGGGGTAAAAATTCTTCGTTTCTCCATTGGATTCGGTCGGGCACTTTGGTCGCGGCGCCTGGGGCCTGACCGTATGGAGCTTGTGATCGCGGCGATCCCGCTCGGCGGATACGTAAAGTTCTTGGATGAGCGTGAGGGAGAGGTCGACGCCGGCGAACGACATCGAGCATTTAACCGCAAACCGCTGGCAACGCGTGCCGCGATCGTTGTCGCGGGCCCTGCGTTTAACTTTTTGTTCGCGCTGGCGGCGTACTGGCTGATCTTTGTCATGGGTATATCGGGATTGAAGCCGATTGTCGGGGAGGTGCAAGCGGGGTCGCCCGCTGAGCAAGCCGGGATCGCCTCTGGGCAGGAAATCATAGCCCTGGACGGAGAAGGGACCCCCACTTGGGGCGCGTTCCTTCAGAGGGCCGTTTCCGCCGTGCTGGATGAACGGGAGGTCACCCTCACTGTGAGGGAGAGCTCGGGCGCGGAATCCGATCTCATATTGGACCTCGGGGTGATAACTGTCGATGACCTCGCCCGAGGCGATTTCATGAAGCAATTGGGTATCAAGGAGTTTCAGCCAAAGACGCGGCCGGTGGTTCAGGAGGTGATCAAGGGTGGTTCGGCCGAAGAGGCCGGGATGAAGGCGGGTGACCAAATCGTGGCTGCCGATGGCCAACGCTTTGATTCTCCAGCGGCCTGGATTAATTACGTGCAAGCGAGGCCAGAGCAGTCTATCGAGCTCGTGGTGGACCGAGGCGGAAACGAGTTGGCGTTACCGATCCTCCCGGATCGCTTTGAAAGCGGAGACAAAGTTATCGGTCGAATCGGGGCCATGATAACGGGTGCTGCGATTATTGACCCGCGATATATCGGGAGGGAGAAATATAGCCCCATCGGGGCGTTGACCAAGGCCATCGCCAAAACCTGGGAGGATTCTGCACTCACCTTGAAAATCCTGGGCAAGATGCTCGTTGGCCAAGCTTCGGTAGAGAATCTCAGTGGACCGATTAGCATTGCGCAGTATGCAGGTAAGTCCGCAAGCATTGGGTTGGGGGCTTTCCTTGCCTTCTTAGCGATCGTTAGCGTCAGCTTGGCGGTGCTGAATCTGTTGCCTATCCCGGTGCTGGATGGGGGACATTTGTTGTATTACCTCATCGAGCTGGTAATGCGCCGCCCGCTGTCGGAAGCTTCACAAGCTCTGGGAACGCAAATCGGGATAGCCTTGCTTATCGCTTTAATGAGCGTGGCATTTTATAATGATATCATGCGCTTGATAGGGTAAATCAATGTATAATCGAAGATGAGAACGGGGCTTCAAACCTCTACCCTCTAGTCGAAAACAATAACGATAGCCTTAATTCATGTTTCGATCGCTCAGGAAGGGTTTGCGCTTGCTGGGGGTGGTGAGCTTAGTTTTCCCGCCGTTCTTGTGGGCGCTTGAGCCGTTCACCGTCAGGGATATCCGGGTCCTGGGGTTACAGCGTCTGTCGCCCGGAACGGTCTTCAATTACTTGCCTGTTAAGGTTGGCGAGCGTTTCGATGAAATGCGCTCAGGGGAGGCGGTGCGGGCACTATTTAAAACGGGTCTGTTCAAAGACGTGAGGCTGGAGCAGGAAGGCGACGTTTTGGTCGTGGTGGTGACGGAACGTGAGGCTATCTCTCAAATAACCATCAGTGGGAATAAGGACATCAAGTCCGAAGATCTACTGGAAGGACTCAAACAGGTCGGTTTAGCGGAAGGTGAGGTGTTAGACGAATCCTTATTGGACCAAGCCGCGTTAGAGCTTAGAAGGCAGTATTTCGCCTTAGGAAAATATGCCGTAGATATCAAGACCGAAGTCGAGAAGCTTGGCGGTAACCGAGTCGCCGTGTCGATCGCGATCTCGGAGGGTCGCGCGGCTAAGATTAAACAGATAACTATCGTTGGAAACACGGGTTTCACGGATAAAAAGCTGCTAAAAGGATTCAAGCTCACTACCCCGACGTTGTTCTCGTTTTTCACCAAATCCGACCAGTATTCAAGGCAGAAGTTAGGGGGGGATCTGGAAACCTTGCGCTCGCTCTATCTCGACAGCGGCCACATCAATTTCGCTATTGATTCGACTCAGGTCTCTATCACGCCCGACAAACGCGACGTCTACATAACCATCAACATCACGGAAGGCGATCGATACCAGGTATCGGATGTCAAGCTAGCGGGAAACTTGGTGGTCGGCGAAAAAGAATTATTTCCATTGGTTGAGACCCTAGAGGGTCAGACCTTTTCGCGTAAAGCGGTCACGGAGACCAGCACCAACATAAGCGAACGCCTGGGCGATGAAGGTTATGCATTCGCCAACGTCAATGCCATACCGCAGATCGATAAGGACAGCAAGCAGGTGGCGATCACCTACTTTGTCGATCCAGGGAAGCGGGTATACGTGCGGCGGATCCAATTCACCGGCAACACCAAAACGCGTGATGAAGTGATGCGCCGGGAGATGCGGCAAATGGAGAGCGCTTGGATCGCGACCAGCAAAGTGGAGCGATCCAAGACCCGTTTGCAAAGGTTGGGCTATTTTGAGGACGTCAACGTGGAGACACCGGCGGTGCCGGGAACGACCGACCAAGTAGACGTCAACTTTTCCGTTACCGAGCGCGCCTCCGGGAACTTGCTGTTGGGGGTAGGCTTTTCCCAGAACCAAGGTATTATCTTTAACACCAGCATTACCCAAGACAACTTTTTAGGCAGTGGCAAGCGGGTGAACTTCGCGTTCAACAACAGCGAGGTCAATCGCCGTTTTCTGGTCGCCTATACCAATCCGTATTGGACGATCGACGGAGTGAGTCGTGGTTTTAACTTATCCTATCGCGAGACCGACTTCGAAGAAGCGAACGTGACCCGGGTTGATTCCAGGGTGGCGAGCGCCGGCGTTTCATTCGGTATACCGATCACCGAATTTCAGTCTCTTAACTTAGCCGCGGACTATGAGCGCACCGATATCGAGGCGGCACAATTTGCCGCTCAGGAAGTGCTGAATTTTTTGGCCACCAATGGAGATCAGTTCGATGTGTTGCGACTGAGCAGCAGCTTTGCTTATGACACCCGCAACAAGGCATTGCTTCCGGATCGAGGGGTATTGCATCAAGTGCGCGCCGAAGTCGCGATTCCCGGCGGTAATTTGCAATACTACAAGCTCGATTATGATGCGCGGTGGTTGGTTCCTCTCATCGAGGACTATACCCTGTCGCTGAAAGCCGATGTAGGCTATGGTGACGGCTATGGCGATACCTCGGAACTGCCTTTTTTTGAGAACTTCTTCGCCGGCGGGCCGCGCACGGTGCGGGGGTTTGAAGAAAACACGCTGGGTCTCAGGGACAGCACAGGCCGAGCGATCGGGGGAAATTTCAAGCTCATTGGGAACGCCGAGCTGATACTGCCTTTACCTTTTTTAGCGGATGTAAAGTCGGTGCGGGTTACCGCCTTTGTTGACGCAGGAAACGTCTACGGCCCGGATGAAGACATCGATTTCGGGCAGTTGCGTTATTCCACCGGCTTGTCCGGGATTTGGCTTTCCCCGTTCGGGGTGATATCGGTCAGCGTCGCAGCGCCGTTGAGTAAACAGGACGGGGACGACACACAACCTTTCCAGTTTACCTTCGGAACCTCTTTTTAGTCTGAATTGGAGCAACAAAATTGAACGCAGAAAAAAAGATCCTATACCCCCTGCTGCTGGGGGCCGTTATGTATTCACCCGCCAATGGCGCGGCGGAGTTGCGGCTCGGTGTCGTCAACCCAGTGAAGATTCTCGAATCGGCTCCGCAAGCGGAAGCGGCGCGTAAACGCTTGGAACAGGAGTTTGCCTCCCGCGACAGGCAGTTGGTGTCGGCGCAGAAGGCGCTTAAGCAGAAAGAGGACCAGTTAGCGAAGGACAGTGCGGTGATGAGTGATAGCGAACGGCAAAAGTTGGAGCGAGGCATCATTAGCGCGCGACGAGATCTGCGTCGTGATCAGACAGATTTTCGCGATGATCTCAATCTACGGCGTAATGAAGAGCTCGGTAAGCTCCAGCGCCAGGTTGCCGAGACCATCCGCACGGTGGCGAAGGATCAAAATTTCGATGTGATCGTCGGCGAAGGCGTTTACTATGCGAGCGAGCGGGTGGATGTTACCGAGGAGGTCGTCAAGCGTCTAAAGGCCCAACGTTGATCACGTGAGGTCCGTCACCCTAGCGGCGCTTGCAGAACAAATCGAAGCGCGGCTATGCGGCGATGGGGGTTGCCGTGTTCGTGCAATCAAACCCTTAGACAGAGCTGACGCGGGAGACGTCAGCTATCTCTATGATCGTCGCTACCGCAAATTCCTGAAAGTGACCGCTGCGAGCGCTGTGATCTTGGGTCACAGCGATCTGCGCGACTGCCCGGTAGCGACGCTATTGGTAGGCGACCCGTTTGTGGGTTATGCCCGGGCGGCGCAGGTGTTTGAGGATCCTCTGCCTGTGGAATGGGGGATCCATCCAACAGCCTGGGTTTCACCTCGCGCAAGCATCGATGCGCACGCTTTTATCGCCGCAAGGGCGGTGGTCGAAGAGGATGCGCAGCTTGGCTATCGTGCCTGGGTAGGGCCGGGGGCGGTGATCGGGCGTAGCGCAAGGATCGGCGACTATACACGGGTCCTGGCCAACGTCACCATTTGCCACCATGCGGTGGTAGGCCGGCGGTGCATCATCCAGCCCGGTGCGGTTATCGGCGCAGAGGGGTTCATTTATGCGCGCGAGGGCGGTCGCTGGTTAAGGATCCCCCACTTTGGAGGCGTTTACTTGGGAGATGACGTAGACGTAGGTGCGGCATCTACCGTAGACCGCGGGAGTTTCAAAGACACGGTCATCGAAGAAGGGGTTAAGCTCGACAACCTAATACAAATTGGGCACAACGTGCACATTGGCGCACACACGGCGATCGCGGGGTGTGTCGGTATCGCCGGTGGTGCCAACATTGGGAAGCGCTGTATGATCGGTGGGGGAGCAGGGATCGCCGGACATCTGGTGATTGGCGATGACATCACCATCACCGCAATGAGCATGGTTACAAAATCAATACGCGCCGCGGGGACCTACTCTTCGGGTTGGCCAGCGACTGAAAACCGCCAGTGGAAAAAGCGGCTAGCGCAACTAAATCGGATGAGCGCGCGGTGAAAAAGAGAAACCGCCGTGGTTCCGCTGGGGGGGAAGAGGGTTAAAGAAGCATTCAAACGTTGGTGCACGATCGCGTGTTTTTATCATGAACGAAACCTATTCCGACAACACCACAACGTTATTGCCGCATCGCTATCCTATGTTACTGGTCGATAGGGTCATCGACTGCGATCCAGGTAAGTCTCTAACAGCACTAAAGAATGTCACCCATAACGAGCCATTTTTTCAGGGACACTTCCCGAAAAAGCCGATCATGCCTGGGGTGCTTATTCTGGAAGCGATGGCGCAGGCGACCGGATTGCTCGCGTTTTATTCGCGAGATTTAAAACCCCACAAGGCGAAGGCTTATTATCTTGTGGGGGTGGACAAGGCTCGGTTCAAGCGTCCGGTTGTTCCCGGTGACCAATTGTTCCTTGAAGTTAATTTGCTGCGCGAAATACGAGGGATTTTTCGTTTCAGTGCGGTTGCTAAAGTGGCGGGGAAACCCGTTGCAAGCGCCGAGATCATGACCACAGAAGCGGATAGCAACCCTTGATCGATCCGCGCGCGGTCGTTGACGATCGGGCTACCATTGACGAGGGTGTTCGCATTGGGCCGTGGTCGATCATCGGGCCGCAGGTGGAAATCGGCGCGGGGACTTGGATCGGCCCACATGTTGTCATCCGGGGTCCGACCCGGATCGGGAGGAACAACCGCGTCTTCCAATTCAGCTCGATAGGCGATGACGCTCAGGACAAAAAATACCGAGGCGAAGCAGAACCGCGCTTGGAGATCGGCGACGGAAACACGATCCGCGAGTACTGCACGCTGAATCGGGGTACGGTGCAAGGCGGCGGCGTCACCCGGGTGGGTGATTGCAACTGGATCATGGCCTATGTACATATCGCCCACGATTGCATCGTCGGCAAGCATACGGTGTTCGCCAATAACGCTTCGCTCGCCGGCCATGTGATCGTCGAGGATTACGCCATTTTGGGCGGGTTTTCAGCCGTGCATCAGTATTGCCGTATCGGTTCACATAGTTTCTCGGCGATCGCCGCCGTGATCACTAAGGATGTGCCGCCTTACGTTTTAGTATCGGAGAATCCAGCCAGAGCCCGTGGGGTGAACCGGGAGGGGTTGCGGCGCAACGGATTTGAGTCGGGCACCATAGAAACGATACACCGCGCTTACCGGGTGCTTTATCGGCAGAATCTCCTATTGAACGAAGCGATGGAGCGCTTGGACGAAATGGCGCTCGAATGCGATCGGGTGGCGACGCTCGTCGATTTTCTAAGGCAGAGCTCACGCGGCATCGTGCGCTGATACATCCAGACCTAGCTGTTGCGATGGGAGCTTTGAAAGCCGCGGTCATCGGTGTGGGGTATCTCGGACGATTTCACCTCGAGAAATTCACCCGCTGTGAAGGCGTAGAAGTTATCGGTGTTGTCGATAAGGATTGTCGGCGGGCGCACGAAATCGGCGCCTGCTTCGATGTCCCGGCTTACAAAGACATTGACCAGGTATTGGCCCGCGCCGATCTGGCCTCCGTCGTGGTGCCGCCGGAGGGGCATCATGCCGTCGCCCGCCGATGCTTAGAGCTCGGCGTGCACGTTCTGGTGGAAAAACCGATGACACAAACCCTTGCCGAGGCACAAGATCTCATCGATCTGGCGGCTCGAGCGGGTTTAGTGCTGCAGGTGGGGCATCTGGAGCGCTTCAATCCGGGTTTGCGAAGGCTACGTCACGAGCTCACGGATCCCATGTTTATCGAGTGTCATCGGCTGGCGCCCTTTCAGCCTCGCGGCAGCGAGGTGGATGTGATCATGGACCTGATGATCCACGATATCGACCTCGTGCTGTGTTTCGTGCCGAGTGAGATCCGGGAGGTACGGGCGGTGGGGGTTCCTGTGTTGACGAACGAGATCGACATCGTCAATGCACGTCTTGAATTTGCCAACGGTTGTGTGGCCAATCTCACCGCAAGCCGGATCACACCCAAGGCCATGCGCAAACTCAGGCTTTTTCAAGCGGATGCTTATTTTTCCCTAGATACGCTGTCGCATCAGCTGACCATCGCACGCAAGGCATCCCAGGGCGCGCAGACGCCGATCACGATACAGCAGCTCAGTTTCGATAAAACCGACGCGCTGATGCTGGAAATCCAGGCCTTTGTGGATGCAGTGCGTGGTGATTCGAGGGCGCTCGTATCGGGAGAAGAGGGCAAGCGAGCGCTTGCTGTCGCGCTCGACATCCGGCGCGGTACAGATGGCGCGTTGACCACAACCTTTGCAGGTTCCGGTTGAATAGTATCCATCCTACTGCCGTCATCGATAAAGCAGCGCAACTGGGCGATAACATAGCGGTCGCGCCTTACGTCGTCATCGAAGCCGATGTCGTGGTGGAGGATGATTGTTACATCGGCGCTCACTGTGTGATCAAACGCTACACCCGCTTGGGTCAACGAAACCGCATCGCCGAACACGCGATCATTGGAGGAGAACCCCAAGATGTGAGCTTTCGCCCTTGTGAAAGTCAGGTGTGGATTGGCGATGATAATTGCTTGCGGGAGGGGGTGACGATACACCGGGCGACAAAGGCCGGGGGTGTAACGCGGATCGGGAACGGGAATTATCTGATGGCGTACGCACACATCGCTCACGACTGCACCTTAGGCAACCAGGTTACCTTTGCCAACGGTGCGACTCTGGCGGGGCATGTGCACGTAGGCGACCGCGCTTTTTTGTCCGGCTATGTGATGGTCCACCAATTTTGCCGGATTGGCAAATACGCCATGGTCTTTGCCCTATCCGCGGTTGGCCAAGATTGTCTGCCCTTCATCATCAGCGCCGGTAATCCCACCCATGCGCGTAGCCTGAATATCGTCGGGCTTAGGCGCGGAGGATTCGATAGGGAACAGATCCGGGCTCTCAAGCACGCGTACACGGTATTGCTGCGTTCGGGAGAGTCGTTGCAGAAGGCATTGCAGCGGCTTCAAGACTCTGAATCTTCTCTCGTGCAGGAGTTGCTTGCGTTCGCGCAGTCCTCGCAACGTGGGTTCGCCCATCATCGGGAGATGCCGGACCGGACCGGGGCCGCGTGACTCGCATTGCCATCGTGGCCGGGGAACCCTCGGGCGATAGGATCGGTGCCGGCCTGATAAAGGCGTTGCGCGCCTGGGTACCGGACGCCTCGTTCGAAGGCGTTGCCGGGCCACGCATGATCGAAGCGGGATGCAAGACCCTCTATCCCATGGAACGGCTTGCGGTGATGGGGATCACCGAGGTTATCCGGCGCTACCGGGAGTTACGGACCTTACGCGATCATCTCGCCTGCCGTTTTGCGCAGGATGCTCCCGAGGTATTCGTGGGCGTAGACGCGCCCGATTTCAATCTGGGTTTAGCCCATCGCTTGCACCAAAAAGGGATCCGCACGGTACAGTATGTGAGTCCTCAAGTCTGGGCGTGGCGAGAGGGCCGGGTAAAGCGGATCGCGCAGGCGGTAGACCTGATGCTCACGCTGTTCCCGTTCGAGGAAGGCTTTTATAGACGATATGACATTGTGGCAAAATTTGTCGGACATCCATTGGCCGATGAGATCCCTTTGCAGGTTGACCGCACACAGGCGCGTTGCGCGTTGGGTTTGTCTGAGCAGGGGCCTATTATCGCGTTACTACCAGGCAGCCGTAGCAACGAGTGGCATCATCACACGGAGCCCTTTATTTGCGCGGCGGCGTGGTGCTATCAAAGGGAACCGAGCTTGCGATTTATTGTGCCCTCGGTTTCTCGCGCTGCGCGAGGTTTTGTAGAACGGTCGCGCGATCGCTTGGCGCCCGATCTCCCCTTAGCGGTCTTTGATGGGCGCTCGCAAACGGGCATCGCCGCTTCCGACGTGGTTCTCACTGTGTCCGGGACGGCTACCCTGGAGACGATGTTGCTCGGAAAGCCCATGGTAGTCGCCTACCGCATGGGTTGGCTGAGTTATTTCGTGGCGAGACTGCTGGTCAAAGCGCCGTTTATCGCGTTACCCAATATACTGGCTGAACGCTGCCTCGTGCCGGAGCTGATCCAAGGCGATGTCCGAACCTGGAAACTAGGACAGGAGCTCTTGTGCTGGCTGAAGGACCGCGATAGGGCGGCGGCGTTGCAAGGCGAATTCAAACGGCTGCACACCCTGTTGCGCCAAAGTGCCGATAAGCGAGCAGCGCAAGCGATAGCGGAGATGATGCGGGCGGGTGAAGCAGTACGACGGGACGTTTAGGGAGCCGCTTTCAGCGGGCGTAGACGAGGTGGGCCGGGGACCGCTGGCAGGTCCGGTTTTAGCCGCCGCGGTCATTCTGAACCCGAATCAATCCATCTTGGGTCTTGCCGACTCGAAACAGCTTTCGGCTCGGCAACGGGAACGCCTGGCCGAGGAAATCAGGGAAAAAGCGCTTGCCTGGGCGCTAGGCCGCGCTGAGGTGCACGAGATCGACCGCATAAACATATTTCAAGCGACTCTGCTAGCAATGCAGCGCGCGGTCGCCACCTTACCCTGGGTCCCCGCGCTTGCTTACATCGACGGTAAGCATACGCCCGAACTGCCCTGCGCGGCGGCGGCGGTGGTCGATGGGGATCAGTTGATCCCAGCCGTGAGCGCGGCCTCGATTATCGCGAAGGTAGCGAGAGACCGAGAAATGTTCCTGTGGCATGAGAAGTATCCGGGCTACGGATTTTGCACAAACAAGGGCTACGCCACTCAAGCGCATTTACACGCCCTAGCAACCCTGGGTGCCACCCCCCTGCACCGGCGGTCTTTCAAACCGGTGAGTCGTTGTTTGCAAGGTAAGCTAAGTTTTGCCGAGTGCCTATGAGCTTTGTCCACCTTCAAGTGCATTCGGAATACTCCCTGGTCGATGGGCTATGCCGCATTGCGGATCTGATCGCGGCTGTGGCGCGCACGGGAATGCCGGCGGTTGCCCTCACCGACCAAAGTAACCTGTTTGGGTTGGTGAAGTTTTATCAAAGCGCGCAGCGCGCGGGCATCAAACCTATCATAGGAGCCGACGTCTGGTTGCATGATGAGGAGCGGGAGCGAAGCAGCCGCCTCACCTTGCTTTGCCAGGATGAGGCAGGTTATCGCAATCTTTGCCACCTGATCACGCGCAGTTATGCAGAAGGCCATAGGGGTGGCAGAGCGCATGTCATGAGAGCGTGGTTAAGGGGGACAACGGAGGGTCTCATCGCGCTTTCCGGCGGCAGCGAAGGGGAAATCGGCCAGGCCTTATTGCGAGGACGGCCACCAGAAGCCGAGCACGCGTTACAAACCCTAAGAGAACTTTTTTACGATCGTTTCTATCTTGGAGTGCACCGCTTGGGACGTGAAGGAGAAGAGGAATTCCTAGACCTTAGCCTGGAGCTGGGCGTCACGACCAATACGGCGCTGGTTGCCAGCAACGCGGTATGTTTCATCGAGTCCCAAGACTATGAGGCGCACGAAGCGCGGGTATGTATCAACGAGGGACAGATGCTGAATGATCCCCGTCGCGCGCGAAAATACACACGGGCGCAATACCTACGCAGCTCTGAGGAAATGCATAGCCTTTTTGCAGAGTTTCCTGAGGTGCTGGAAAACACGCTGCGGATCGCGGAACGCTGTAATCTGGAGTTGGCCCTTGGAGAATACCATCTCCCCCAGTTTCCGGTTCCCGATCGGGAGACCGTGGAGCACTGGTGTTGCATTCAGGCAAGAGATGGATTACGAGAACGTGTCGAAGCGCGGCAGACCCTGCGGTCCCAGACGGAACCGGTAAGCGCTTACCGGCAACGCCTGGAAGATGAGCTTAAGGTCATTACAGAGATGGGGTTCGCGGGTTATTTTCTGATCGTGGCGGATTTCATTCGTTGGGCCAAGGAGAGTGGGATCCCGGTCGGTCCAGGGCGCGGCTCGGGCGCCGGTTCTCTGGTTGCCCATGCGCTCGGGATCACTGAGTTGGACCCGATCGCGTACGACCTGCTGTTTGAGCGCTTTTTGAATCCCGAACGGGTATCGATGCCGGATTTCGACATCGACTTTTGCATGGAACGGCGTGACGAGGTGATCCACTATGTCATACAGCGCTATGGCAGGGATCGGGTCTCTCAAATCATCACTCATGGAACCATGGCGGCCAAGGCTGTTATTCGGGATGTCGGTCGTGTGCTGGGATATCCTTACGGTTTCGTGGATCAGATCGCCAAGTTGATCCCCTTCGATCTGAACATGACCCTGGAGCGGGCTCTGGCGGAGGAACCCGTCATGCGCGAGCGCTACGCGAAAGAGGACAAAGTGAGGGACCTCATCGATCTGGCCCGCAAACTCGAGGGGCTCACGCGCAACGTTGGCAGGCACGCTGGCGGGGTCGTGATCGCCCCGCGACCCCTGCTGGATTTTATGCCGCTCTATTGTGAACAAGGAAGCGCGACATCGATAACCCAATTCGACATGGAGGCCGTCGAAGCCATCGGCCTGATTAAGTTTGACTTTCTCGGCTTGCGAACCTTGACCATCATCGATTGGGCCGTAGGCGAGGTCAATCGAACGCGGGAACACCGAGGTGAGGAGCCTATTGATATTCGCCATATTCCCTTGGATGAGCGCGAGACCTTCGAGCTCATCCGCAGCGGTGAGACCACGGCGGTGTTTCAGCTCGAATCTCGTGGTATGAGAGAGCTGGTCAAACGGCTCAAGCCGGATGTGTTCGAAGACCTGATCGCACTGGTGGCGTTGTTCAGACCGGGTCCCCTGCAATCCGGTATGGTGGAGGATTTTATTGAGCGCAAACACGGAAAGGCGCGCGTACGCTACCCTCACCCGAGCTTAGAGCCGATCCTAAAACCCACTTATGGGGTCATCCTCTATCAGGAACAGGTGATGCAAATCGCGCGGGTGTTAGCCGGCTATACCTTGGGGGCCGCCGATCTCCTGCGCCGCGCCATGGGCAAGAAGAAACCCGAAGAGATGGCGAAACAAAGGCAGGTGTTTATCGACGGCGCTACCCAGCGCGGCGTGGACAAAAACCTCGCGGCGGGCATTTTCGACCTGATGGAAAAGTTTGCCGGTTACGGATTCAATAAATCACATTCGGCCGCTTACGCTTTGGTTGCCTACCAAACAGCGTGGCTGAAAGCGCGTTATCCGTCGGCTTTTATGGCCGCGGTGCTCTCTTCCGACATGGATAACACCGATAAGGTTGTCAGCACCATAGAAGAGTGCCGGCGAATGAGGACCGCGGTGTCGCCACCCGACATCAACACCTGCGGATCGCGGTTTACCGCGAACGATGAGAATAGCATTCGCTATGGCCTGGCCGCCATAAAGGGGGTAGGCAAGCAAGCGAGCGAGGCCCTCGTAGCCGAGCGCGTTCAGGGGGTGTATCAAGACCTATTGGATTTCTGCCGACGCATCGATCTGAGGAAGGTCAACCGCAGGGCTGTCGAAGCCTTGATACGCGCAGGGGCGATGGACTGTTTGGGGCAAGGGCGGGGGGTGCTCATGGCGTCCTTGCCTGAAATGCTGCGAGCGGTCGAGCAGGAAGCGGCGAGCCAAAATACCGGTCAGGTTGACTTGTTCGGGCCAGTGGAAGAACGCTCGTTTAGCGTGGTCGCGATGTCTGCTAGCCACCGAGAATGGGAGGAGGAACAACGCTTGGCGGCGGAGAAAGAGGTGCTGGGGTTGTATCTCTCGGGGCATCCCATAAACCGATACCTGGCAGAACTGTTTAAACTTGTCAGCTCGCCGCTCCTCGGTCTCACTCCCGGTGCGCGGCGTGTGGCCGGGCTGATCACCCAACTTCGGAACAACAAAGGTCGTCGTGGGCGGATCGCGGTTGCCACCCTAGACGATAATACGGCCCGAGTAGAAGTCGTCGTTTTCGAGGAAGTCTTGCGCCAGTGCGAGGCCGCGTTGCGAAAAGATCGATTGGTCGTGGTCGAGGGAACCTGTGCCTTCGATGAGTTCAGCGATGCGCTGAGCATCACAGCGGATTCGATCCTGGATCTGGACGCGGCGAGGGGCAAGTTTGCCAAAGAGCTCGTGATCCGCGCCGAGTCTCGAGGCATGACACGAGAGTCGCTTGAGGGTTTAAAGGAAACCCTGGAGCCCTACTGCGGAGGACCCTGTCCGGTCACTATGGTTTACAGTGACGGTTGCGCAAGCGCCAAGCTCCGCTTGGGTCAGGCTTGGGGGGTGCGATTGAGCGAGGTTCTCATCGAGCGACTACAGCGCTCATTTGGGGGCTCCAGCGTGAGCATTGAATACTGACAGCATTGACAAAACGCTGATCACACCGCACGAAAATCAAACGCGTAA
Organism: Gammaproteobacteria bacterium; assembly: GCA_050740915.1. Taxonomy (GTDB): domain Bacteria; phylum Pseudomonadota; class Gammaproteobacteria; order JBOHHR01; family JBOHHR01; genus JBOHHR01. The sequence goes on from JBOIEG010001095.1 coordinate 25,034, forward strand.
ACGGGGATTTTCGGAGCCATCAGTAGGCTGTGGCCTGATGCTGGTGAAGCGCCTTTAATCGTACAGCGCCGAATGCAAGGATTAGCACCCGCCTTATGGTATTTTGAGGTGGCTTGAGATCATCGTTGCTCGCCCGTACTTGTAAAGCACACGTACCTAACTCGCGATGAAGTACTCATTCGCGCTCGCAGAATGCGCGATGTCTGTCGGGCGCCCTAGCGGGTAACAGACAGCAGCACGCCCATCGCGACGGATATCAACCAGATGGTCGCCAACAAAGTGCGCGGGCGGGTAGCGGGGATGTGTCGCGAGGCGACCAAGCCCAATAACAGTCCGGCAACGATGCAAACTATGTTCAAGATATTCATACTCTTCAACTCTCATTTGCGTGGCGCGTGGCCGCGCTCTGTGGTGGTTTAAAAAACGATTTGGCAAGGTGCATGGCCACAGTGATCGGGCGAAACAGTAAGCGGCACGGCCTTGGTCCAAGCTTCTTGCATGTGCTCAACCTCAGCTTCCGAATGACCCTTTCTCGCGAGGAACTCCTTGGTGGTCGCAGCCATAGCCGACTCTAGAGCGAGGCAGCCAATCGGCAAGCCCGACTCCCTAAAGGTTTGGCGCCTGTCGTGAAAACTTGGCAAATTCTTCCGCGCTTAAACTTCCATCACCGTTATCATCAAGCCGATCCCAATTTTCTGCTAAGTCGCGGTCGCCCTTGACCTCTCCTTTGGATATTCGTCCGTCTTGGTCCTGATCCAAACGAGTAAAGTGCATGCCGGGCTCCTCCCCAAGGCTTGCTCCTGATGCGGGCTCGCAGGAGCGGCTTTGCCCGCTGCGCCCTGCGTAGCTTTAGACTCTTCCGTGGTTTCTATGCCGGACTTGGCCTCTTCTAGTGTAGTGTCCCTTAAATAACTTTACAGTTAAGCCGCCTTCTTTTTTTCCTCGGGGCAGGGTGGATCCGGGCTTGATCTGCTCCATCTTGACCCGCGCCCGCTCGATCTTCTTGATGATGTCCT
>JBOIEG010001096.1:0-1647 GCA_050740915.1 Gammaproteobacteria bacterium
AGGACATCATCAAGAAGATCGAGCGGGCGCGGGTCAAGATGGAGCAGATCAAGCCCAGATCCACCCTGCCTCGAGGGAAAAAAGAAGGCGGCTTAACTGTAAAGTTATTTAAGGGACACTACACTAGGGTAGTCGGGAATAGGTAACGGTGCACTCCAGAATCCAACGTCGCGTAACGCGAGACTAAAGTCATTTCTTGAACACCCCGGTGATACCTCCCCCAATCAGCGTCGCCACGTCCGTGATCACGAGCAACGGATTAATACCCCCAGATGTTGCAAGATAGCGAGGCTCCCACACTGGATCAAACTTATCCTTGAATTCTCTAAGGCCACGAAAATTGTAGAACCTCTCGCCACGGTTGTAGATGAGGTGACCGAAGCGATGCCACACCGGTGCCAAGGGATGAGTTTCCAATCCCGACAGCGGTGCCAAACCCAAAGCAAAACGCTGAAATCCCTGTGCCTTAAAGTACAGAATCAATTTGATGAACAAGAACATCATCGCTGAGCTTGGCGCCTCGGGCGTATGCCGCATCAGATCGATGGAGGCCTCGGCTTTCGTGTCGGTCGACATCACGGTCGCAAACGCCATGATTCGGGTCCCGTGCCGAGCGACGGCAACAGCAAAGCGCTTGACGTAATTGGGATCGAAGGCCCCCAGTGAAAAGCGTTTCTCGCGCGTGTTCTTCAGCACCAACCAGCTCGCCGACACCGCAGCCAGCTCTTCCATATGTGCGGGAACAGTCTCGCGGGGCAGGATGTCGAAGCTGAGCCCGTCGTGTTCGCCGCGGTTCATTGCGTGCCTAAGGCCCTTACGCTTCGCACCCTGGAGGGAAAACGTCTCAAGTGGCACTAGCGCCTCCTCCCCATACTTCAACGGCACCAATCCCATATCCAAGTACAAGGGCAAGGTTTCAGGAGAGGTCTGATAAAACGCGATCCGGCCGCCCTCACGGTCGGCCAGCTCGCGAAACCGCCACGCCAGCTCATCGACTACCGGCGCCGGTCCAATCGGGTCACCGAGCGCGATCCAGCTTGTCCCCCTAACTCCGTACATGATGAATGCGTCGCCGGTGTCGGAAAACAGCAGATGTTTGTCGCCCACCAAGGCCAGGTTGCCGTCGACGTCGTCCTGGGCTCGCACGATGGCCTCGGCCTTGTCCAAGTCGACTGTTGAGGACAAGCCCGGGCCCTGTTGCGGCCGCTTCAGCAGTCGGCTTATCCCAAGTATGAACAAAACAATGGTTACGCCGAGTCCGGCCCGAAGCGAACGCGATACTTCTGCGTTGTACTCGAATTGCCACCACAGTTCATGAGCATATTCGACGTGCTTGTAGGAGAACAAGGTGATCCAGTAGGTAGCGCCCACGGCACCGAGGATGGAGAGGATCCAACCCGCTGTAAAAGGCGAATTCATCAGCACGGTGCGTCGATAGAACTCACGCCGACAGAGAAATAACACCAATGCAGTTCCAAGCAGAATCACGCCTTCTTCATAGTCGATACCTTTCGCCAAAGAAAAAACGGCTCCTCAGCAAAATTTGTGGGTAGTTTTCTACTTGATAGACCCCATGGAGTTAAGGGCGTCTGAGGAAAACAACGATTCTGACGCAAGTCCTACAGGCTCTGGCTGTGGATATATGGA
>JBOIEG010001097.1:0-8549 GCA_050740915.1 Gammaproteobacteria bacterium
TCTCGCAAGTCCGTAGCCCTCAGCGCGACGTAACGCGAAAGACTGCGCCCCACTGTTCCCTAGGACTTAGGGAACCGTAGCGAGGCGAGTGGAAAATCGAGAACAGATTTTCGATCATTTGAGGCGAATAGTGGTAACTATTTAACGAAAATGATCGGAAAGATGGACCGATTTCCCACCGCCGCAGTAGGTTCTTCCTAAGTCCGACAGGCTCCTAGCAGCCAGTCAACTTGGATTGGACAGATGGCGCTTGTGTTTGTCTCCGTCATTCCGGCCGGGGATTGGCCGGAATCCAGCGCCAAGGAAGGTATCCATGCAACTGGATTCCGTACAATCCATGTACGGAATGACGATCCTTCTGAATCATGTTGATTGCTACTAGGCGTCGTTGGCGACTAAACGTGTCGGCTCCAAACGCGCCTGTGCGAAATCCAGAAGCCGCACGATCGGGCTCACCGCGCGGCGGCGTATGTCTTCTCTCACGTGGATTTCGTTACTGCCTTCTTGCAGGCATGCGGCAAGCTTTCGCAAGCTGTTCATGGCCATCCATGGACAGTGGGCGCAGCTCTTGCAGGTGGCGCTGCGCCCCGCAGTCGGCGCCGCTAGAAATGTTTTCCAAGGCGCGGCTTGGCGCATTTTATGGAAAATACCGCAGTCCGTGGCTACGATGAAGGTATCCGCCTTCAACTCTTTGGCTGCTTTGATCAGGGCCGTGGTGGATCCCACGACATCGGCCTGAGCGATCACGGATTGCGGCGACTCGGGGTGTACCAAGACCTTGGCGTCCTGATGATGGGCGCGCATCGCCCGCAATTCCTCCCCTTTGAACGCTTCATGCACCACGCAGGAGCCTTGCCAAAGCAACATGTCTGCCCGCGTTTTGTTTTGCACATACTCCCCGAGGTATCTATCCGGTGCCCACAGGATCTTTTCGCCCCGCTGATGGAGATGGCTGATAAGCTCTACGGCGCTACCCGAGGTCACAACCCAGTCGGACCGCGCCTTCACTTGCGCGCTGGTATTGGCATACACTACCACTGTGCGCTCAGGATGCGCGTCACAGAACGCGCCGAAAGAGTCGGCAGGACAGCCGAGATCTAAGGAGCAATTCGCATCCAAGTCGGGCATCAACACCGTTTTCTCCGGGTTCAGGATCTTGGCGGTCTCCCCCATGAAGCGCACTCCCGCCACCACCAGGGTGCTCGCCGGATGCTGGTGCCCAAAACGCGCCATCTCGAGAGAATCCGAAACGTAGCCGCCAGTTTCCTCGGCCATGATCTGTAAATCCGCATCGACGTAATAATGGGCCACCAAAACCGCGTCGCGGGTCCTCAGGAGGCGCTTGATGCGGGAAGTTAAGGCATCGCGTTCCGCAGCGCTCAGGGTTTCCCGAACCGTCTCCGGCACCATGAAAACAGGTGGAATCCCGGCCGCCTCAGTTCGCAGAGTATTGTTAGCTAGCATGCTTGTGCCTGTATTAACGGACAAAATCAACCCGGTCTGGCTGTTTGGCTTGATAGAGCTTGGCGGGACGGTGCTTGCCGCCGTTAAGCAGTCCCCCGTCCTCCTTTAGACAATCCATGCTCAGAATGCGCTTGCGGAAATTGCGCTTGTCCAATTCCTCACCGAGGATAAGCTCATAGACCCTCTGTAGCTGCGAGAGGGTGAAACGCCGCGGCATAAACTGCAGGGCGATGGTCGAGTAACTCAATTTCGCAGCCAGCCTGTGGTGGGCCTTTTGTACGATCATGTTGTGGTCGAAAGCGAGCCTCGGGTAATCTCGGACCGAAAACCAAGCCACGGCCGCTGCATCGGAGGCCGCGCGCGCTTCCAACTTATCCTCCGCAAGCAGTGCAAAGTAAACCACCGAGATCACGCGTTCGCGGGGATCGCGATCGGGTGCTCCCACGGTGCAAAGCTGTTCCAGATACACGCCCGTGATGCCCGTCTCCTCTTCCAATTCACGCAAGGCACAGGCGTTCAAGTCCTCATCGATATCGACGAATCCACCGGGTAGAGCCCAGTGGCCCTGGTACGGCTCAGATGCCCGCTTGATTAGCAAAAACTCGAGACGATCGTTGCGGATCGAAAACACCACCACGTCGGTGGTCACAGCAGGGTGTGGGTACTCGTAGCAGTACATAACCCAACATCGTGTAAAAAAGACACTATAGCATAGTGTCACAATCACACCATGTCAACCTTGGGACAGAGGGGTATGCCCCAGGTCTGATAATCATCTAGCCGGCAAACGCCCGTCCCCTAACCGGGATCAAACACAAAATCGCCAAAATCACCATTCTAAAGTGCGAGTTTCAGCCGCTCCCAGGATGGCGTTCCGGAATTGGCCGGACATCGTCATTTGGCTCCGCCACCCTCGCCTCTTCACCCGCCGCCTCCTGCTGACGCTGCCACATGGCCGCATATTTGCCGCCGCGCGTCAGAAGATCGGCATGGCGGCCGCGTTCGACGATGCGGCCGTCTTCCAGCACGATGATCTCGTCGGCGTGGATCACGGTCGAGAGGCGGTGGGCGATGATGAGGGTGGTGCGGTCGGCCGAGACCTCGCACAGGCTCTTCTGGATCTCCTTCTCGGTATGGGTGTCGAGGGCGGAGGTCGCCTCGTCGAACAGCAGGATCGCCGGGTGCTTGAGGATCGTGCGGGCGATGGCGACGCGCTGTTTCTCGCCGCCGGAAAGCTTGAGGCCGCGCTCGCCAACCATGGCCTTGTAGCCATCGGGCAATCCCAGCACAAATTCGTGGATGCGGGCGAGCTTGGCCGCCTGCTCCACTTCGTCCTTGGTTGCGTCGGGGCGGCCATAGGCGATGTTGTAGTAGAGGGTGTCGTTGAACAGCACCGTGTCCTGTGGAACGATGCCGATGGCGGCGCGCAGCGTCTGCTGCTGCACCGCGCGGATGTCCTGGCCGTCGATAGCGACGCACCCGCCATTGACGTCGTAGAAGCGGAACAGCAAGCGCGAGATGGTCGATTTGCCGGCGCCGCTGGGCCCGACGATCGCCACCGTCTTGCCCGGTGGCACCGCGAAGGACACGCCCTTGAGGATCGGCCGGCGCGGGTCGTAGCCGAACTCGACGTTCTCGAAGGCAACCGCACCGCGGTCGACCTTGAGCGGCGGCGCGCCAGGCCTGTCTTCCACCTCCACATCCGCATGGAGGAGCGAGAACATCTTCTCCATGTCGAGCAACGATTGGCGGATCTCGCGGTAGACCGTGCCGAGAAAGTTGAGCGGCATGTACAGCTGAATCAGATAGGCGTTGACCAGCACGAAGTCGCCGACGCTCATGCGGCCGGTGACCACGCCCTTGGCTGCCATGCCCATCATGATGGTGGCGCCGACGGCGATGATGGCGGCCTGGCCGATGTTGAGCAGCGACAGGCTGGTGCGGCTCGCCACGCCGGCCTCCTCGTAACGTTGTAGCGCCACGTCGTAGCGCCGCGCCTCGTGCTGCTCGTTGTTGAAATATTTGACTGTCTCGTAGTTGAGCAGGCTGTCGATGGCCTTGGTGTTGGCCTCCTCGTCGGCCTCGTTCATGCGGCGGCGGTATTTGATGCGCCATTCGGTGACGCCGAGCGTGTACCAGACATAGCCGACGATGGTGACGAAGGTGACGAGCGCGAACCAGAAATTGTAGAACCCCCACAGGATGCCGCAGACCAGCGCGATCTCCAGCACCGTCGGCACGACGTTGAACAGCACGAAGAATAGGAAGTATTCGATGCCGTTCGCGCCGCGCTCGATGATGCGCGACAGGCCACCGGTCTGGCGCTCGAGATGGAAGCGCAAGCTGAGCCGGTGCAGATGGTTGAAGATGCGCAGCGCGACGCGGCGGATAGCCCGCTGCGCGACCTTGGCGAAAACGCCGTCGCGCAACTCGGCGAAGGTCTGCGACATCACGCGGGCCGCGCCGTAGGCCAGCAGCATGGCAACCGGAAAGGCGATCGCTCCCGGCGTCGTCGGCGACAGCGCGTCGACCATGCCCTTGAAGAAGATCGGCACATAGACGTTGGCGACCTTGGCGATGACCAGACAGCCGATCGCCAGCACCACGCGCACGCGCAGGTCCCAGTCGCCGTCCGGCCACAGATGCGGAAGCAGCTGGCGGAGCGCGACGCGCTGACCGCTCCTGTCGCGGGTAGTTTCATTGGCGACAATGCTGGTCACGCCGGATCACCGCGTCCGATTGGCCGAGCTGGATCTAGGCAGACGCTGACGCGGCGAACGGGCAGTGGCAGCTAGCCATCAAGGGCGCGGAAAAAATCGGGGATCCGCTTTAGATGCGATCGCCCGCCGTGCCGCCGAGGATGCGGCGGTTGGACAAGGAACTCCGCCCACAGGTACGTACCTGGGAACAAGGTCTTTTACGTGCTCGTGCGAACCACACGCACCCCCAACTCCCGAAGCTGGGCCTCGGTGACCGTCGTAGGTGCAGAAGTCAGCAGGCAACCTGCAGTCTGCGTCTTGGGGAAAGCGATCACGTCGCGGATCGAGCTGGCACCGCTCATCAGCATCACCAAGCGGTCCAGACCAAACGCGATCCCGCCGTGGGGCGGGCAACCGTATTTGAGGGCCTCGATGAGAAAACCGAATTTGTCACTAGCCTCTTCGGCATTGATGCCGAGCAGCTTAAACACCTCCTGCTGCATCTCCGGCCTATGAATACGCACCGAACCTCCACCGAGCTCGGTGCCGTTCAAAACCAGATCGTAGGCCCGCGATAGGCAAGCGCCGGGCGCCGCTTTAAGCGCTTGGAGATCATCGATTTTAGGCGCCGTGAAGGGATGATGCAAAGCCTCCCAACGCTGCTCCTCAGGGTTCCATTCAAACAGAGGAAAATCCAGGATCCATACCGGCCGCCAGTCCTTAGCCATCAGGTTCAGATCTTGTCCCAACCGAAGCCGCAAGGCGCCTAAGGACTCATTGACGATGCGGGTGTCGTCGGCCCCGAAAAAGACCAGGTCCCCACTCTCCGCGCCGGTGCGCGCGAGCACGGCTTGCAGCACCTCATCGGGCAGGAACTTGAGGATCGGCGACTGCAAGCCCTCTCGTCCGGCGTTGCGATCGTTGACCTTGATGTACGCTAAGCCTCTAGCGCCATAGATAGCAACAAACTCGCCGTAGCCATCGATCACTTTGCGCGTAAGTTGCCCCCCTTTCGGGGCGCGCAGCGCCGCGACCCTTCCCATTTGGCTCCTAGCCGGAGCGGAAAAGACCTGAAATGGCACCTCGGCCATCAGATCCCCAACATCCACCAACTCGAGCGGTATGCGCATATCCGGCCGGTCACTGCCGAAGCGAGCCATCGCCTCGGCATAGCCCATACGGAGAAAGGGATGGGGCAGCTCAACGCTCAAGCATTCCGCGAATAGCTGCCTTATCATGGCCTCCATCAGCTCCGTGATCCCGGTTTCGTCCATAAAAGAAGTCTCAACGTCAAGCTGGGTAAATTCAGGCTGGCGGTCGGCACGCAGGTCTTCATCGCGAAAACAACGCGCGATCTGGTAGTAGCGATCCATGCCCGACATCATCAGCAATTGTTTAAATAGTTGCGGCGACTGCGGAAGCGCGAAGAACTTGCCTAGGTGGGTACGGCTGGGCACCAAGTAATCACGTGCGCCTTCGGGAGTGGAACGGGTCAACATCGGCGTCTCGATCTCAATAAAGCCGTGTTGGTCGAGAAAACGGCGTAGGACCCGGCAAGCGTCGGCGCGTAAACGCAGATTCCTTTGCATTACGGGGCGGCGCAGGTCGAGGTAGCGATAACGCAACCGCACCTCATCGTGTGCTTGCTCATCATCGATCTGCAGCGGTGGCGTGTCCGCGCTATTGAGGATCTCGATCTGCTCGCCCACCACTTCCACTGCGCCTGTGGTGAGGTCTGGGTTCTCGGTGCCGGGTGGGCGACGCCTGACCCTTCCCTGGACCCGCACCACGTATTCGGCTCGCACCCGCTCGGCAACCGCGAAGCTTCCCGGGATCTCTGGGTCAAATACGACCTGCACCAGTCCCTGACGGTCGCGCAAATCGATGAAGATCACCCCCCCGTGGTCTCTGCGGTGATGCACCCATCCGCATAATTCGACCCTCTGATCGATGTCGGAAACGCTGATCTGTCCGCAATAATGGCTGCGCATCCTCGCCTCGCTTAGGTATCGGTGAAAAGAACTTGGATGGTAAGGGCTAGTGCCATCATGCGCAATAAAAGCCTGCCTCGAGCTCAGAGCGCGTTTGCTGGGGTTCGCGTTTGTTCACCCGATACCTGCCAAGAAGGGCCAGTCTGTGATACTGGCGTGGCGATTCCAGGAATTGCTGTTACGATTTAACTGGATGGGTTTCTTGGACGATCTCAGCGATTAAATCAGCAATAAGATCATCGTCCGGAAAAACATTAAAAACACCGCTATGAGACGGATCACCTGGTAGTTCTGGTTCGTGAAGGACTCGTAGATCTCTTTTGTCCGGACTTTCCGAATGGACATACCTGCGAAGTTGGCCAACGCCGAGGACAGCGATTTTCGCTGTGGCGCCAAGCCGGAGCTTTGCGCCCAATACCCGTCGGATCTCCCCTATTTCATCTCTCGTCGTTCGATACAAAAACTCCAGCCAGTTAACAGACAAGAATCCCTCCCCTGCCCGTAAGCGGAATGCCGCGCCGCTGATAGAGCCATCCTCGTTGATCTGCGTGCCCCCGCAGTAGCGGGCGATGTGGTGTGGATTCGGTACGGGATCGCCTTTCATTCTTCTTTACAACATTACAACACCGATTCGCCGCCCCTTCAGAGATCGCTGCTTTTGAGTTTGCGCATAAATCCGCGGATAATAGTGATGTCAACTTCCGTCAGCTCCTCGCCTTCGATATAGCCCGCTTCGGCTAGATCTCTCATGACACGGCTTACCATTTCACGTGACGCCCCCACCATCTGCGCGATGTCTTGGTGCGTTAGACGCTGGTTTATAACCGCAGATTGCGATGCCCAGCCAAGCACTCCATAGGGGCGAACAAGCTCCATCAAGCTGTCTACAGAACTCAACCCAGAAACCCGGGTCGTCTTCCCTGGGTGCTTTGGATCCGGCGCAAACACCACGAACCGTACATCGTCTTCGCCCAAAAATTCTACCGCGAAATGCCGGGTTTTCGCCTCACGCCATTGCGCGCGGATGTTGCCGTTCGGCGTCAGCACCACATCCGGGTAAACCAAGTTTGGTACAGATTGAAGATAGCGGACAAAATCCTGTAGCGATTGTGGAGTTATGGGGGCTTGATGAGGATATTCCTCTTGGCTTACTTCAACCAGGAATTCCAGCCTCTTAGCGAGACGCTTGGCAAAGGGGGGTTTCATCCGTTCCCTCACGTAGCAGATCAAACCAACCGTGGATGGTTGGTTTGCGAATCGTTCTTGCGGACGGCTAGGCGACTCCGTTGCTAGGTGAGGTTGTTCAGCGATTTTGAGAATCCAGCCCCCCCAACGCCCCGCGTTTACGGCATTTGGCTTCTCCAAGCGATCTGGATCCACGATCCTTGTTGTAGTAGCGGTGCTTGTGGAAATCACGCCGGCAATCTCCGACATCTTCTTCCGCCTCCTATAGCTATAGGTATTCAATATTTCCGAGCTTATGTCGAAGGGATCGGAGAGACCGAGCCCAGCACTTTGGCTTGAGAACCCTCGATTAGGAAACTCAAGCTGAATGGATGCGTTAGGGTGTGTCATCTATTCCTAAAAGATTCGACAAAGTGTTTTTGTAAACCGTCCAGTCGCTATCGGCCTTAGCCAAGTGCTCGATGAGCTGTCTATCTGTAGGATAGCCCTGACAGTCGCGATGGAAATTCGCATAAACCATAACGCCATGTGTTTGTTGGGTCTGTCCCTCAGAGCGCTCGGCAACAATAGCGCTGTCTAGCGATAATACGAGTCGCCCTCTATCCAGCGGGTATGCCAGCCTAAGCCCAAAACCTTGCAATTTGTAAGACTCACTATCCCATGGCCCTGATTTCAAAAAACGATTTTTTAGAAAGGCATCCGCTTCGGCTTGTTCAGCCACACTGCGGAAATTGATGCCTACAGCCGAATAACGGACGTGCGGCAAAACTTCGACATACGTCCTCGCAATCTCAATCGCTTTGCTGGAAGTGGGTTCGGCCTTGCCGGAGTTATCGCTGACCTGAAGATTATTCGGTTCAATGATGATAGTGACGCCGCTATCGTAGGCCACCGTAGCGAACGGCGGTGTGGTGATCGTAGGTCCCACAAGCTTCCAACCCCACCCGGCTGGAACGATGTCCCGTAGCGCCAGAAAATCGGGATTGAGGATAGTCGGGTTGTGATCGTTTGCAACCAACACGACCGAGAATTCGAGATGGCGAATTTTCATAGAATCGGAAACGATGCGGTTAAACTTCCGCGGCTAGTGTAGTGTCCCTTAAATAACTTTACAGTTAAGCCGCCTTCTTTTTCCCTCGGGGCAGGGTGGATCTGGGCTTGATCTGCTCCATCTTGACCCGCGCCCGCTCGATCTTCTTGATGATGTCCT
>JBOIEG010001098.1:0-5240 GCA_050740915.1 Gammaproteobacteria bacterium
GCTTGAGAGAGCGAACCCTGCTTCCAGGGATGCTTTACGGACGAGATCGCATTGCCGCTCTAACGGACGCCGACTTGTTTGTGCTGTCTAGCTATCAGGAAAATTTTGGCATTGCGGTTATCGAATCGTTAGCTGCAGGCACGCCGGTTGTGATCTCTGATCGGATCAACATCTGCGAACAGATCGAAAACGCCGCAGTGGGCGCAGTGGTGCCAACAGACGTCTCAGCGTTGTCCAAAGAGCTGGACAACTGGCTGGGCGATGCGGATAGGCGACAACAGGCATCGCTTAAAGCCAGAGCATTCGTGAGTGAGCATTATGATTGGAACCGTATTGCTCGCTGCTGGATCGATCATTATAGGAGACTTGCGAAGAAAACGTGATGATGAAGTAGGAGGAACACATTTATGGAACAACAAAAGAAGCCTAGGAGCCTGTCGGACTTAGGGGATCGTAGCGAGGCGAGTGGGGAATCGAGGACAGTTTTTCGATCATTTGAGGCGAATAGCGAACTCTATTTAACGAACCTGCCCTGAGCGTCTGAGTCGAAGGGAATGATCGGAAAAATGGATCGATTTCACACCGCCGTAGCAGATTCATCCTAAGTCCGACAGGCTGCTAGGGAAATCGATCTCGTCCCGGTGCACGGTCTGCGGTGAAAACGCCGGTAAGCACACGGCAATATACTCGGCGCCTCGTGGGTTCGGGGTGCTGTAACGAACCCACTCACCTCTGGGGGCGATCACTGTCTGCCCCGCCCGCACTTGGTAGGTCCCGTTCTTTGTCTCGACCAGCAGGAGACCCTTTAGCACTACCGTATATTCATCGAATTGCGGTGTTTGGCCCGGCTCCTCCCACCCGCCGGGGCTTTTCATGCGTGCGATGCTCACCCGCTCGGTATTGGAATTGACCCGACCCACGTATTCTTCAATCATCTTGGGCTTGTTCCCAGCCGACTGGATGATCGAACACGACTCAATGAGGGTTGCCATCGTTTTTTCTCCACTGTGATTGGCGTCCGCCACCCAGACGCTTCCGCCATGATACGAGCTGTGCGGGAAAACCTGGTAACATGGCGCCGGTATCCCGTTAACCATTCTTAGAAATCGAAAAGACCCATGCGAACACAGATGGGGGGGTTGCTCGTTGTCTTAGGCTGCTTAAGCGGTGCGCCCCTTGGCTTCAGCGCTGAGTTCAACGTGCCCATCCCCTTGGAATACCGGGAGGGATTTGGCTACTTCATGAAAATGCCGGTCGGCAATCAAACTTTCGATCTACTGGTGGACACTGGTTCCACGGTCGGACTCATCTTTCCCGACCCCATCGCGGCCACCTTGGAGGAACAGGGTTTGATCCGAGAAAGCGGTTATCTCGCCAGGGTGACGCTGGCCCATGGTGGCTCCACCAAAGTGGAGGTGTTTCACGCCACGGTTTCCTTCGGCGGCTGCAAGGTCGATGACATCGACATGATCTTCACCGTCAATAAACGCCATCGCTACGGTATTGTCGGCTACACCTTGCTCGAGCGGTTCGCTCCTTTTAAGATCGAGGTTCGGCCGCCGCGGCACATGCTTTATTTGACCTGCAAGAACTAGTGGCATTGTCCGATCGTGGAGGAGAGAAACGTTTGGCTTTAATCCGCACCCAAGCAATCGGCCTCCTGACATTGGCTGGCTCATGGGCGGCCTTTGGCCAGCCGCCGGTCCCAGCCAGGCCGAGCACGGCGATGTCTCGGCAGCAGGAGATCATTACCGTGCGAGCACCGGCAGAGCGGCTGACACGCCAGGGTCTACCGGTCTTTGTCGGGATCTCGCGAGCGACGGCCGGTTCCGCCGGGATCTCCATGAACCTGGTGCGCATTCCGCCAGGCGCGGCAGCTAAAGCCCACTATCACCGGGATCACGAAAGCGCGATCTACCTGCTGCAAGGCCAAGTGGAGACACGTTATGGCGAAGGTTTGTGCAAATCGGTGCTCAACCGCGCGGGCGATTTCATCTTCATTCCGCCCAACGTTCCCCATCAGCCGCGCAATCTCAGTAAGGACAGCCCCGCGATCGCGATCGTCTCCCGCAACGATCCAAACGAGCAGGAAAACGTGGTTGCGTACAATGCCGACGGGGCACCCTGCGCGAAGCAAACAAAAAAGTGACGCCACTTCTCATGGGACAAATATGGAACCCCAAAAAATCAATTCCTCGCAAACTTTGAGCTGGTTTGCGGAGGGCTGGCGCCTTTTTGCCAAAGACCCGGGTCTCTGGGTGTTGTTGACCTTTTCGTTCGTCGCCATCAACGTCGCCATGACGCTAATCCCATTGCTCGGGCAAGTGACCATCGCCGTGCTGACCCCGGCCTTCTATGGCGGTCTATTGCACGGTGCGCGGGAGTCTCTCCAGGGAGGCAAGTTGCATTTCAAGCATTTGTTTTCGGCCTTGATGGATCCCGATCGGCGCGGCCCGATGTTGATGCTGGGGGTGCTCGCGCTTGGCGTTCAGGCCATCATGGTGGGCATAGCGATGGTTTTAGGGTTCTCTGAGCTCTTGGTCATCGCGCCCGGTCAAATGCCGGCTTTGAACCTTAGCGGGGGGGGCATGCTGGTTTTGCTGGTGATATTGACATTTGGTGCGCTTATGAGCATGGCCCTGCTCTATGCCGTTCCGCTGGTTTTTTTTGATAGGCTGGATCCTCTCGCAGCGGTCAAGAGCAGTTTCGGAGCCTGCTGGCGCAACATTGGCCCCTTGACGGTCGCTGGATTGATCTACCTTGGGCTCGCGGCCCTCGCTTCTTTGGTATTTTTTTTAGGGTTTCTCATTCTGATCCCGGTCACTCTAGGAGCGGTGTACGCGAGCTACCGGGCGATATTCGAGCCGTCCCCTCCCTCAGATTTCATCGTGATCGAATAAGGCGAGCGCGAGACTCGCGGGCGCTTCCCGCTTGGAGCGCGTGGTCCAATGCCTCAATAGCCTTGAGATTCTTGAATTAAGTTTCCAATCTTACCGCGATACAAGGAAGACGATATTCGATGCGCAGCAACGCAGGGGGCAACTCCCCCGCAACCGGGATCCAAGCCGTCAGTGTCAGAAACACGACAAATTTTTGCAATCAGCTTTCGCAGTTGCTTTACTTGATCTCATGGAAGAAGAAAACGCCTCCCACCTAATACGCCCACTGGCGGTCGTAGTTATCGAAGATGATGCCGAGAAACGGCGTTACCTGCACCAGATCTTCGATTTTCTCGAGTACGAGACCGCTACCTGCGATCACAGTACCTGGGAATCGTACCTGGACGGCGAACCGACCGTTAAGCTGCTCTGTCTAGGAGACTGCAGATCGAATAAGGCCCGACTGGACGTCTTTCGCCGCATCAAGGCTAAGGATCCGTATCTGCCCGTGGTGTTGCTCGGCGACAAATCAAGATTGCAGCGGGTTAGCCTCGAACTGGAGGTCGGGATTTTGGCTCAAATCGAGCTGCCGCTCCGCCATCAGGAGATTTGCACTACGCTGCAAAAACTCGAAGCCTACCACCAGAACCGCCACCCCAATGGACTCCAGCGCTCGCCTGAGAGTTTGTGAAAAAACCGTCGCGAGCGAAGGAAGGTCGCGTTCCGCCGAAGCGCAGGAACCGCAGTGTATATTGAAATACATGAGGATTCCGAGCACCGCCGGAACGCGAGATCCCGAGCGCAGTAGGTTTTTTCACAAACTCTGAGCTTTTCCGCAATCTGGTCGGCGACAGTCCATGCATACAAAGCGTGCGCAAAATGATCGAAAAGGTCGCTTCCTCGGATGCCAGCGTTCTGATCACAGGAGAGTCTGGCTCTGGAAAGGAGGTGATTGCCCGCCATATTCACTACCAATCCAGGCGCCGCAATAAACCTTTTGTGCCATTGAACTGCGGTGCCATCCCACCGGATCTGTTGGAAAGCGAGCTTTTCGGCCACGAGAAGGGGGCGTTCACCGGCGCCATCACCGCGCGTCAAGGGCGCTTTGAAATGGCAGATGGCGGAACGCTTTTTCTTGATGAGATCGGCGACATGAGCCTGTCGATGCAGGGCAAATTATTGCGTGTGCTCCAGGAACACGCATTCGAACGTGTCGGCAGCAACAGGACCATAACCGTAGATGTGCGTATCGTCGCGGCGACTCACGTAAACTTGGACAAGGCGATCACGGAAGGACGCTTCCGGGAAGATCTCTTTTATCGCTTGAACGTATTTCCGATCGAAGCACCCGCGCTTCGTGAGCGCGTGGAAGATTTGCCCCTGTTGATCAATGATCTGGTGGAAAGGCTTGCCCATGAAGGCTACGCGCGAATTCGTCTCTCCCCATCGGCTGTACAATCCCTGTCACACTATCAGTGGCCCGGAAACGTGCGAGAGCTTGCCAATCTCATTGAACGCTTGACCATTTTGTACCCGAATAACGTCGTTGAATGGCACGACCTTCCGGAAAAATATCAAAGCCAAGCACCCGCCAACGACTCTCGAACCGAGTACATGGCCGCTTCATCTGTCGATCTCACCGAGATCTCAGAGGTTGTGACGATCCGGCCTCGATCGCGAATGCGGTGGCCACGATCAAGGTATTGCATAAGGAACACGCGATCCATCGCTTTCGCGTCCTGATTAACATGACACCGGTGAAGACCGGGATATCGGTTTTCCGTAGGCTCGTCGAAACGGCGCAAAGCGAGGTGGACGCGACCTTCGATAATGTTGGGGTGATTCCCTATGATGTGCAGCTTCGAAAGACCGCGCGCGCTCAACAAGCTCTGGTTTCTGCGAGCCCCCAAAGCCATACCAGCAAGGCTTTCGTCACGCTAGCACACCGAGTCACCCGCTGGCCTACCCCAAGGATCCCAAGTGGCAAGCTGGAATTTTTTCTCGAACAGACTATAGGACCGCAGCAAAAAAGAAGGGAGCACTTGATATGACAAACCCAGCGTTGCATGTCCTCACTTACGACGCGCAAGACCATACCACGCTTCGATACGCGTCTCTAGTCAATCAGGTGGCATCTTACTTGATAAACAAGCTTCCCCCGTCTGTCGACATCGACGACCTGATTCAATCCGGAATGATCGGTTTGCTGGAGGCATCAAAAAACTATGATCCGTCTAGGAGCCTGTCGGACTTAGGTTGAACACCAAAGTCATAACGTGCGTGTTGAGCGCCAAAATCGAGGTTCGGGTGGTCATCAAGGCGATCGACTCCGTGAGTTGATGATGGACAGACTCTTCTCGG
>JBOIEG010001099.1:0-2420 GCA_050740915.1 Gammaproteobacteria bacterium
AGGACATCATCAAGAAGATCGAGCGGGCGCGGGTCAAGATGGAGCAGATCAAGCCCAGATCCACCCTGCCCCGAGGGAAAAAGAAGGCGGCTTAACTGTAAAGTTATTTAAGGGACACTACACTAGATTACACCTTCCGTCTGGTGTTTAAACGAGAACCAAAACCCAATCTTCGCCACCTTCTTCCTCGAAGCCGACCGCGGCATGGAGCCAAATGAGGCGGATCCAGGGTGGCTCGTGTACATTTACGGAAAGATGCTTTCGTACTATTTCAATAGATGCTGGGCATACAGGCATACACAAAGCTCCTCGGTTTCCAGCAGTTCCGCGTGCTCTTCGTCACGACAAGCCCAAAACGCGTTGAAAATATGTTCGAATCTAACCGACGTTTTAATAACGGCGCTGGGTTCAGATATGTTTCTATTTACGGATGACTCGGCGCTGCGGGCAACTAAACATATCTTGACACATCGGTGGAAAAATGGCCGAGGTAAGCACGTTACCCTTACGGATTAAAAACGGTATCTGGCACTACGATGTTCTTTGGTCTGGCTGTCTTGGTGTCGGAGAGCACCACGCTGTATACTCTGTGCAGCTCATTCATTCATGGTTGTGTTCCGAAGACACAACACAACAAACAACCAAACCTGGGTGGATGAATCCTGTCTACGCGCGGGCAAATAGAACCGAACTTTGGCGTGAACCGCAGAACTGCCCCGCTTCTTGCCGATCGTGAAGGCCTTGGCCTTCCAGGCCATTGCGTGCCTCTCATAAAGCCAAAACGCTGAAACAGCCAGATCTGTGCCTAAGGTCGCGCGCACCGCCTTTCTATCCCGACCCGTCATTTCCGCACCATGAAGGAAATATTGGAACTTGCATCAAAAGTCTCCACACCGCTGGCTCTCGGCGGTCTGGTTGCTGCATCGGTGTTCATTATCTTTCGCGAGATCATCGCAAGGAATCCGGGGCTTACCGCAGCTATAGGCGGGGCGATTCTCCTAAATATTATTAGTAAGCTCTTCGTACTTGCGCTCGTTGCCATGATATTGGGGTTCACCGGGTACGTAGTAAACATTGTCGCGCAGCAGCCCAAGCTACCGCCTGACTCAGTCACGTTTAATCCCCCCTCCGGGATGTTGCTACGCGACGTCGCGAGGATGATTGCCGCCAACGAAGGCCATACTGCAGTGTTCCGCAATTGCACCGAAGCGTTTCTCGCTGCCGAAGTTGAGGCAGGGACATTGACAGGCAAAACATCTAAGGACCTTATTGAGGCGTTGCAATATCGAGTTAATAGCTTCCGCGCACCAAAGGAGTATCGTGTAGAACATCTAAAAGACAAAGGCATATATGAAATCCGCTGCGACTAACACCTCTCGGCGTTGGCTTTTGTTATTGGCACTACTTACCTGTCCGCAAAAGGACCTTCTGGCAGAGAACTCGTGCGAGTGTCAGAACCCGCCTGGCGGGTGGATTCGCTGTGAAGACCAGCAGGCCGCGATCTGCCGCGTAAAGGATGGGGAAGTTAACGGAGAGTGCCGGACTCCTCCTACATCGGCCAGCAAGGAGGCAATGGGCGCCTGGCTATTATCCGACTTTCGACCAGAGGATATCGATCAGAAACCAGAACTCCGGCGCATTTTATCAGAGGGTCGATATACAAATCCGAAGACTGGTGAGGTCACCACGTTTCGGTTGCCGAGAGGCCGCTAGGAATGTAGCCTAACCTTATTGTGTAGTGCGAGTCGACGGCTCTGAATCGGGGTTAGAGGTCAGATGGCAGGCAACAACGAAGCCAATATTGGCCAATCTTCCGAAACCAGAGTATCAACCGCCGGTAATGCACCTGGTGGCGAACCGAATGGTCCTGACACAGAACAGAAGCGAAGTGAGAGGAAGCCTATTCAGATCATTATTCAGATAACTCTTATTGGAGGTGGCAGCTTACTGGCGTTTGGTGCAGTCCTGGACGCGTTGAGCAATGCACTTACTATAATCACGCCACGTATCACGCAGGTCGGTACTGCAATAGCCGTCGTCTTGGCCTTGGTTGTCGTATTCATCCGCTTCAAATATCAATGGAGACACCGGAATTATGATCTCGTTAGCATGCTCACTGGAGCGACAAAGAATGGTTTGCTCTAATTGGTGTCGTTTGTCTTCTGTGGACACCTATTGGCTCCCTCCGATCATCGGTCAACAGTCACGAACTGAAATGGAGATCCCTGGATCCATAAAGCAACTTAAAGTGGAAGTTGATTCCGTTCTGGAGAAAGCCACAGTAGCTACTGCCAAACTAGTGTAGTGTCCCTTAAATAACTTTACAGTTAAGCCGCCTTCTTTTTTCCCTCGGGGCAGGGTGGATCCGGGCTTGATCTGCTCCATCTTGACCCGCGCCCGCTCGATCTTCTTGATGATGT
>JBOIEG010001100.1:0-1932 GCA_050740915.1 Gammaproteobacteria bacterium
CCAAGCTATCGCGTTTCTCGGCGCTAACGCTCAGCGCGCACACCCCGCACGCGACACCCAAACCGGACGCCTGCAACTGGGCTTAGAACCCGTTTTCGGTGGGCCTTAAGTACCTAACCTATGAAGCGCCGCATATTCTCACGGCGAGCTCACGAATTATTCCAATCTCGCGTGGGACGCGAAATACCCGGCGAGCTCACTCGCTAAGCCCTTGCGGTCGATCTTGCCATTGGGGTTGCGGGGCAGTGCATCCCGCACGTCTATGTGATCTGGCACCATGAAGGCGGGCAGCCTGCGCTTGCATTCCTCGATGAGCTGCCCGCAATTCAAGGCCCCACCGGCTACCACGGGCGTGACTACCCCAATGATCGCTTGTCCTAACACCGGGTGGGGGACTCCCAAAGCCGCTGCTTCACCGATGAGGCCGGTGGAATACAGCACTTCCTCGATCTCGGTGGGGCTAACTCGATACCCAGAGGTCTTGATCATCTCGTCCCGTCGAGCGACAAAGTACAGAAACCCTTCTTCGTCCATGCGCACCGTATCGCCGGACCACACGGCGATCTCCGGCAGGGTTAAGCCTGGGGGTTGGCTGGGAGAGGGTTTAAAACGCTCGGCGGTCTTCCCCGGGTCGTTCCAATAGCCCATCGCGACCAAGGCCCCGCGATGGACCAATTCCCCTGGCTCGCCAGGCGCGCACAGAGAGCCGTCCTCGCGCACCACGAATATCTCAGCGTTCGGTATGGCCTTGCCTATGGAATCGGGCCGGCGTTTGAGTTGAGCGGGCGGCAGGTAAGTCGAACGAAATGCCTCGGTCAACCCGTACATCAAAAAAATCTCGGTGTTAGGCAGCTTCCTCTGCAGCGTCTCTACCACCGCCGTTGGCATGGCCCCGCCAGAATTTGTGATGTAGCGCAGTTGCTCCACGACGCTAGCAGGCCATTCCAGATTGGCCAACTGGATCCAAAGCGGCGGTACGGCGGCGAGTCCGGTGATCCGGTGTTGCTCGGCGGCGACCAACACATCTCTAGGGAGCAGGTAATTGAGCAATACCGCGCAGGCCGCTTTATAAAAGGCCGTGGTTAGCTGGCTTAACCCATAATCAAAGCTGAAGGGCAGAACAGCCAAGATTTTGTCGCTTGTTGTATTCTGCAAATACTGGGCGACGCTCTTTGCGCCGGTCACCATATTGCGGTGGGAAAGCACCACGCCTTTGGGCTTGCCGGTGCTGCCGGAGGTATACAGTATGGCCACCATGTCATTGTCTATGCATCGGTGAAAAGTAGCCGCACTCGAAGCGGCTAAAAGGTCTTCCCATCTGCTGATCACCACCTGGGGATCGGGAGCAGAAACCTCTTCGGCATCCACCAAGACGATGGCACGAAGCTCAGGACACGCTGTAATAGTGCTTTGCAGTGATCGCAGGCGCTCTGCTGAAGTGATCAGAATGCGAACATTGCAGTCTCGCATGATGTAAGCGACTTGTTCGGCCTTAAGCAGCGGGTTGACGGGAACGAATACACTGCCCGCCAGCGCAGCCCCAAACATCGCGAGCACGGTTTCAGGGCGTTTATCGAGATATACCGCCACCCGCTCTTGCCGCTCTAAGCCTAAGCCAAGCAGCCCAGCCGCCACCCGGCGAACCGCGAGCGCTAGCTCGGAATAAGACAGCGCACGCTGCTGAAACACCAGCGCCTTGGATTCTGGAGTGTGGTCTGCGGAGCGCAACAGCAGCTCAGGTAGTAAATCAGCCATCGCTTGCTTTTTTAGCCTTATTTTCTCTCAGTGCTAAGATTAATTGAAGACTAGGAGCCTGTCGGACTTAGGTTGAACACCAAAGCCATAACGTACGTGTTGAGCGCCAAAATCGAGGTTCGGGTGGTCATCAAGGTGATCGACTCCGTGAGTTGATGATGGACAGCCTCTTCTCGG
>JBOIEG010001101.1:0-2314 GCA_050740915.1 Gammaproteobacteria bacterium
AGGACATCATCAAGAAGATCGAGCGGGCGCGGGTCAAGATGGAGCAGATCAAGCCCAGATCCACCCTGCCCCGAGGGAAAAAAGAAGGCGGCTTAACTGTGAAGTTATTTAAGGGACACTACACTAGTTTGATCAAAGTTTGACCCATTTCTTGTCCCTGTGATAAAAGGAACGCACAGGGCTTTTACTCTTTGAGATCATTCCTCTTCTACTGGTGACACGTGCTATTCATACCGGGGCGTATTGCGCCTTGTGCGTGCTGGTGACGGCTTGCGATCACTGGGAGCCGTTGACTTGCCTGCCACCGGGCGCGCGCGAGAACGCCACTGTCAGCGCGCCAGCCACCGTCAAACCACAGACAAAGCCGACCCCTCCAACCCGTCTCACCGTGTACCTGGACGCGACCGGCAGCACTAGGGGCTTTGTGCATAATGGCCACCCGGCTGGGATAGAGCCGATATACGCGCGTCTGATCCGCGATCTGGTTGACCTGCCAAATCTCGAGCCTGCGATACGGCAAGCGAGCGCTTATAAGTTCGGCGCATGGGTGAAACCCATGGGCTGGGACGATCTGGACCAGGCGCGACACGACGTCGCTTTTTACAGCGATCGCGACAGCGGCTTTAACCGGGAGAGTCGGCTGGATACGGTTATGGGCGCGATCGAGCGGGCCGCAACGAATCAGAGCAACAACGACACCGTGTGGGTTGTTGGGACCGATCTGATGTTGACGGACAAAGAGGACGTCGGCCGAAACAGTCGCCTGAGCGGACCCCTAGGGCGGATCATCCGTCGTGGATTGTCGGTCGGGATCCTGGCCGTCAAGAGCCGCTTTAAGGGTCCGATATACGACCTTCCCTCTGAAAACGGAAAGGCCAGCTACGACCATGACGGCTACCTCGGATATTATCTCTTGATTATCGGAGAAAACGAGCAGGTGAATTACCTGTATCACGATTACCTGGCGCGCAAACTCGAGGACTTCGACCCGAACGGGCATCGATTCAAGGTGTTTTCAAAGAACCGGCTATCGCAACCGGTGACTCTCGCCACGATCGGCCTCAAACAAGGCGTTCAAATGCGCAAGGCCTCCGCACCGGCGGAGCCGTTGATCGCGATCGAGATCCCGCAACTCCTCGAGTTTGAGTTTGACCGCACCACCCCGCAGGTCTCCGTGAAGCTGGACGTCTCTGGCCTGTTCGAGGATCGTCGCTCTCCAAGGCTTGCGGTCAAAACGCGGGATTGGTTCGTGCTCGCTCCAAAGGGGGTTTGTTCAGAACGCTGGATCCCTGGCACACGGGATCCTACCGGAAGATTCTATGTCGTCGACGACGGTATCGAGTTGCGCATCTCGAAAGCGGAGATGCGCAATATTGCGCCCAACGATGTTCATTACAAGCAAGCAGAGATCTATCTGGCACGGGCCGCGGACGCCGATACGGACAGCTGGTACCAATCCTGGAGCTTCTTGGATTTCCAGACTCCGGAAGTGACCAGGCTCGCCGATGAGGCCCGCAGCGAGAACCGCCTGGTCTACTTTCCAACGCTTAACGTGGCCAGCGTTTATGAGGAGCTACATCGCGTACAATGGGGACCGCTACGAGGAAAAAAGATAGGCGAGGTGTCGCTTGTCTTTCGCAAGAAGTGAGCGGAGGATGAAAGTGGCGAGACGAGTGCCCTCAACGGCAGAGATGACGAAAGCGAGACTCGCGTACCACCCCAGTTTTAGCACTGCCGTCGATCTGCTTGCCAAAGCAACGATCTGGCTTGCCGTCGCTGCCTGCGCCTCTTTCGTTGCCGGGGCGTCACTGGAGCTGCCTACCCCGTTACAAGGCCTGGTGAGACCGGAGCTGCGCGCGGGGAGCTTTCTTCCGTCACTCTATCAGAGCGCGATCGATGCAATTCTGATCGCCGGGGCGTGCGCTTTCCTTTGGTGGGCGATCGCGAAGGTGTGGAGGCCGGCCTCCCCGAGGGAAGCGTTGCGGTTTCAAAGGGTATGGTGGCTCCTCTCTGTGGTATTCACTGGGCTTATCCTGCTCGTGTTTCACTACGTTGTACTTAAGGATGCGGGCCCGGTGACGCGCGCAACGAGGGCCATCTTCCTGGTGGGATACCTACTCTCAAGCTGGGGGTTCTTCCTGGTGTCGGTGCTGGCCCTCTCACCTTTGACGGTGGCTTCCGCGGTCCCCGGAAGCGGATTGGTCTCGTGGCTTAAGCGTTCCTAGGAGCCTGTCGGACTTAAGGCGGAACTTTTGATGTGCAAACCGATCGGATCGGCAATGGATTCAATGAGCGAGCGTGCATGAGCCACTTC
>JBOIEG010001102.1:0-3111 GCA_050740915.1 Gammaproteobacteria bacterium
GGCGTAAGCCGGCCCACCGTGCAACTGTGGCGCACGCGGGTCCGCGAGCAGGGCATCGGGGAGGTCTGGGAGATCGCCCCGGCGCGGCAGCTTCGTGAGCGTGCCGGATTTAAAAGAGGCGATCGAGGACTTTAGGCAAGCCTGGAACCAAAATCCCAAGCCCTTCATCTGGACGGCCACCGTCGAGGACACCATCAAGAAGATCGAGCGGGCGCGGGTCAAGATGGAGCAGATCAAGCCCGGATCCACCCTGCCCCGAGGGAAAAAAGAAGGCGGCTTAACTGTAAAGTTATTTAAGGGACACTACACTCGGTATCCGGTTCCTCGGCCGCCGGACGGTATTCCACGGCATGGAAGCGGGCACGGCCCTCCTCAGTGAAAAATCGCTCTGAGAATAATCGAGGCGTGCCGGGATGCCCCTCATGCGGGCAGGGCCCATCCTCGGCGGCGATACGCTCGTAGGTGATGCCCGCATAATCGGCGATGCCGCCCCGACTCGCCCGCCGCAACTCATCGAAGATCGCCCGTGACTCGGGGCTGAAATACGGCCCGGATCCCAGGCGTTGCGCCAGGCGGGCCACGATCTCGGTATCAGTCAAGACCCCCGCCGGGGGCGCAAGTGCCCGGCGGCGCCAAAGCACCCGGCCTTCTACGTTGGTCATCGTGCCCTCCTCCTCTGCCCATTGCGTCGTCGGCAGCACGACATCGGCAAGCGCGGCGGTCTCGGAGAGAAACAGATCGCTGACCACGAGGAATTCCAGACCCTTAAGGCGTGTATGGATGTGCCCCGCGTGGGGGGCCGAGATCGCAACGTTGGAACCGAAGATAAGCAAGGCCTGCACGCCGCCCTCGGTGCCTAGGCTATCCAGCAGTTCATAGGCCGAGCGTCCTGGTCCTGGCAGCGTCGCCTCATCCACCCCCCACACGGAGGCGATAATGGCCCGGTGCATAGAATTGTCGATGCACCGGTAGCCAGGTAGTTGCCCAGCCTTCAGACCATGCTCGCGTCCGCCTTGCCCATTGCCTTGGCCCGTGAAGGTTCCGTACCCGCAGTAGGGTTTACCTACCTTCCCAAGCGCCAGGGCGAGATTGATAAAGGCGAGCACCGTTTCGGTGCCCTTGCTCTGCTGCTCTGCCCCCCGAGCGGTGAGGATCATGGCAGTGGCCGCTTCTCCCAAAAGGTGCGCCGCTGCGTTCAACTGTGTTGCGGGAATACCGGTGATCCGCTCGACCCGCTCAGGCCAATAGGCGGGGATCAACCGGCGTACGCTGTCAAATCCTTGGGTGCGTTCAGCGATAAAGGCCTCATCGAGTAGGCCCTCGCGGGCGGCGATATGTAGGAGCCCATTGGCCAGTGCGAGATCGGTCCCCGGTGTTATTCTAAGGTGGAGGGTGGCGCCTTTCACGGTGGGTGTAGCGCGGGGATCGACGATGATCTGATGTCCTCCGCGGGCGCGCTGTTCATCAAGGTACTGCATCACGGGCGGCATGGTCTCTGCGAGATTGCTACCGATCAGCAGGATCGCCTCGGTATTAGCGATATCCGCCAGGGGAAAAGGCAGGCCCCGATCGATACCGAAGGCGTGCTGCGCCGCGGTGGCTGCGGCGGACATGCAGAAGCGCCCGTTATAGTCGATATGAGGAGTGCGTAGGGCGACGCGGGCGAATTTACCGAGCAGATAAGCCTTCTCGTTGGTCAGCCCGCCACCACCAAAGACGCCTACGGACTCTCGGCCATACTTTTCCTGGCATGAGGCGATCTCAACCGCAATGCGATCGAGCGCCTCATCCCAGGGCACCGGCCGGAACTCATCCCCCTTGTGGCTACGCAGCAAGGGGGTGGTCAGGCGTTCTGGGTGGGATAAGAGCGCTGCCGCAGTCCAACCCTTCTGGCACATCCCCCTCGATTGCTAGGGAAGGGCCGCGAGACAACGCTCCAAGCGCCATTCTCAGACACCAGATTCATACCACATTGCAGAGCACAGTAGGGACAGTGGGTCGGCACCATAACAATAAAGATGACTGTTAGCGCCTCAATGGCGAGAGGCCGGGGTGTCGACTTCCTTGTTTTCGAGCACCACCCCGCCCGAGCGGGCTGACACCAGACCCGCCACGACGTTGAGCAGGGTCGACTTGCCGCAACCCGAATGACCGATGATGGCGACAAACTCCCCTTGCTTGCCCTTAAGACTGATGCGCTCCAGGACACAGGATGGGCCACTGCGGCTGGGGAATACGACGGAGACGCCTTCAATGCTGAGGTAGCGGTCGAACATAAACATTACCTTATTTTTTCTCCCCGATTTCTATGAAAGTCCGCCGAGCTTTAGCACCATATCTCCCCGCTCGGTCAGGGCGATGGGATAGGTCGCGATCCCCTGGCTACCGAGGAGCACCTTCCCGCTCGCTGTTTGCCTGCCACCCCTTAGCTCCGTGGATTTAGACTTCAAGCCAGCCTATATCGATGATCACGGTGCCGTGCGCGCCCTCTGGCGCCCCAAGCTGCACCTCGATCGCGGTCTCGGGTGGGAGGTCCTCGACGATGGCGAGTTGCACATGGGTGTCGCTCTTCGCGCCCACCGGGAAATAGCGCAAGGTTTGGCCGTTGGCCACGAGCAGCAGATAGATCAGGGCGTCGGCGCTGTTTCCCGCACGAAAATAGGTGAGCTGTCCTCGTTTGTGAAACGGCAGCTTGCAGCTCAGCTCGGGCGCTAACAGAAACGGCCGATGGAACCCCCGCCCTTCGAAGCTGTAGGCGCCTTGCAAAAAGCGCGACTGGGTATACACGTCACCCCCCCTTTATGTCCAAGGCCATGAAACCCTATTCCAGCCTTGCACCCGGATCATGTAATGTTCTTGCCGCCCCCGGCCCATGTATTCACCTTGCTGAAGATTTTGGAGACCTCCTCACATAATCTCCGGCAAAAACAGGGCAATTAAATAATGCCCCTGTTTTTAAAAGAAAACATGTTGACGCTGCACTGCCTAGTGTAGTGTCCCTTAAATAACTTTACAGACTTTCCAGTGATTGCTATGGTCTCGCTCATGCCGACCACCCGCGTGGCGATCAAGTTGCAGCCGGCTGAACGCACGCCGCTGGAGACATGGGGA
>JBOIEG010001103.1:0-8379 GCA_050740915.1 Gammaproteobacteria bacterium
AGGCCAGCTCACTCTTAGCCTCTCCGTAAACCCAGCCGTCCGCGACGAGCTGTTGCATTATTTGCACGCGCTGAAAGCCGCCTGAAATCACCCAACAACGAAAATTTATGCACCGTTAGGGTGAACAAATCTATTACAACGTGCCGGTTGCGCCCGCACCGATTCCGGCTAATCCGAACGCCTTTCCGGCGCTGCAACCCATCAGTCTGCACCTGGCATTACCTTCCTCTGGGCAACAGCTCAGCACAACCGTAGTGGTACCCGAAGATGGCACCGCGCCCAACTTTACCAATCTCCGAACGGCCGTCGAAAATGTGTTGAATGCGGAGCCCGGGAACACGACCGGTATACCGAACCTCACGCGAGCCCAGTGCCGCCACATCGCCTACGAGATCATCTGAGATCGAATGGCCTATCCGCTGCCTATTCCCAATCCCGAGAGCTCGCTCGAAGCGATTTACACCGGGCCGCAAGCGGCTGACAGCGACGACGAGCGCGACCGGCATGTATTCGAGGGTGAATTACTCACTTATTACACCAAGCATAATATGGAAGCCGATCGCTTGGCGAACTTTGTATTCTCTTTGTCGGCAGCCATTTGGTGTGAAGAAGAAAGCAAAAAAGCCACGCGGGTAGGTTTCCCTTTCCCGGTTATACCGACTTCGCCCGGTCGTGAAGCGAAGGTGATTTTGAAGGGAGCAGGCGCTGCGCCATTGGACCCCGTTTTTGAGGTGCCAGCTCCTTACTTCTATGCGCTTACTGCCATCCTGCCACCGCAAGTGGCGCGCGAGCAACGCTTCAAAATGGTTCAACTGGACTCAGAAGCGCAGATCGTAACCAACATCGAAGCCGCCATCGAGGATAACGTGTTGGCCGAACCCGCAGGCGTCAACCGCTACCAGGCAGCTCGTCGTTTGCGGGCTCTGGGTTTAGTTGGCGAGGCGGGCACGCCGGAATGTGAAGTCACGCCGGCGACTGAGGTCCATGGCCTGATAAGCCATTGGCTGGGCCGTGTTGAAGCAGATATCAACGTGTTCTGGAGTTCTCTTGTTGCGGCTGATGTTACCGGGCATTTGGATTTGGTGCTCTGCGCAGTGACAAAACACCACGATCCGTTGATCGATGCTATCAAGAATCCAGCCCCGCTTCCGGACGGTCTCAACGTAACTAATGTCAGCGAACTGATCGCGAAAACTAATGAAGACTGGGAGAAATTGCTTCATCCAGTTCCGGTAGATCCCACTCAGGATAAACTGCCTGAGTTTACCAAGCCTGGCACAAGAGAGGAACGAACTCAGGCCTTCATCCGGTATCTGCGGAAATTCTTTGACGTAGCCAATGTATTCGGTTCAGCCGATCAGCCGGTAGTCGGTGCCGCGCCGATTTTGGACCGCCCCAACAACCCGGTGGACGCGTTGTTGGACAACTATCCTTATCCTGCTGGCTTTTCGTTCAGTGGCTGGGACCCCGGCCAATTTGCTACTACGTTGAATACGATATTTCCTGGCGATCCGGTCGTTCAACAAAAGTTCACCGACTGGTTGTTCTGTATCCAGGGTCTTGTCAACCTGACAGCAGGGATTACCCCTGAGGATGTGCAATTTTTCGTGATGGAAGCACTGTGGGCTCGGGGCATTACAAGTGCCAACATCATCGCGCAGTTCACCTCTAGAGTGGATTTCAAGGAGGGACTAGTCGGCACCATTGCTTATGACGATGTCTACGTTGACATAATCTGGGGCAATGCCGAGGTATCCGAGCCCAACCCGACGCCCAATCCTGGTGATTTCAAACCTGTCAATCCGGACGGCTCGCTGGTCAACTGCGTCCCGCCCGCGCACTTATCCCCACTGGGGCCGGTCGCTTACCTGCACGATCTGTTGCGTGTCGCGGCCGAATCGACTTGCGAGGATCCGATACCATCCGAGGTGGAGGAAAGTTTGGGCGATGTACTCTCGGCGCGACGCGGCCCCTTGGGCGATCTGTTGACGACCAAAGCCAACCTGGAAGTTCCCCTGCCTTTGATCGATCTCGTCAACGAATCGTTGGAGCACATGGTCGCTAGTGGCGACTCATTTGGCGCAGTTTTCGACACGGCTAGCGATCAAGTCGGTGGCCATGAGCTTACTTCGAATCCCGCTCCAAGTCCCGATATCTTTCTGCACGATCCGGTGACGCTGTTCGAAGCGTTGCCTGAACACTCCACGCCCGCCGTGCCCACGGAGGCGCAGAGCGCCTATGACAAACTGAAGACGGATTTTTCTTCGTGCTTACTTCCCTATAACCAGCCCCTGGATGTTTCACGCACGTATCTGCGGCAGCTCGGCACTCGACGTTACGCCACCATGCGTTGGTTTAGGAAGGACATCACCGAATTTGTGTTGGACCCGAGTAAGGAAACGGCAGAGTTTCAGAAACATCTCTGGCGTTATCCCGTGCGCATCGAGACGGCCATCGAATATCTCTGCATCACGCCGGAAGAGTACGCCACCCTGTTCCAAAACGACATCGTGATGACCGCGACGCCTCCCAGGCGCAGAGGTGGTCGCGCCGCGCGCGAGGCCGCAATTTCCGCCGTTCCACTGTTCACGATGTACGGCTTCGAATCGGAAATGCCCGAAGGTGAGGAAGGCAAGCCCTGGACGGATGTGGTGTTGCAACTCGATGAGTTCCTTGAACGCACCTGTCTGACGTATTGCGAATTTATCGAGTTATGGAAATCGGAATTCGTGAAGTTTAGGCCGCAACGCAGCCCGGATCGCGGAGCTGAAACAGAATTTCCGGAATGCGAGCCCTGTTGTCTGGACAAATACCGAATAGAGTTTACCGATCCCGCCGATCCGGGGGAGGCTCTAAAGCGGCTCATGGTCTT
Source organism: Gammaproteobacteria bacterium (assembly GCA_050740915.1). GTDB lineage: Bacteria > Pseudomonadota > Gammaproteobacteria > JBOHHR01 > JBOHHR01 > JBOHHR01. The sequence continues at coordinate 2,873 of JBOIEG010001103.1, forward strand.
CATCCGCCTTTGGCGCAAATTGCAATGCGTGGCGAATGCGCACTACACATTCACCGAGTTGCGCGACATCTGTGTGGTGTTGCAATTGTTCATTGGCGCGAATATCAACCCCGATTTCATCCGGCAACTGGCTACGTTCCAGATGTTCCGAGATGATTTCCAGCTATCGCTCACGGACGGCACTCCCTTGGTGACCAGCGCCAAGGGTGCGGAACGCTTGCACCTGTTGGCGTTCTGGGCGCCCGGTGCTTCCAAATGGAAATGGGCGATCGAGCATCTGCTCAACCAAATTCAGCAATACGCGATCAACGTATATCATTGCTGTTGCCGCGAACCGGAATTCATCAAATTGCTGGAAAACAATTTGGATCGGCTTTCCGCACTGGCCGGTTTCGATCCGGGCAATCCGCCTGACACCTGGTACGCTCACCCCACGCATACCCTGCGTTTCGCCGAGATACTGGCGAAAATCTACGCCTCCGAATTCAGGGTGGGTGAACTGCTTTTCCTCTTCACCAACGAAGCGCATTTGCAGGGCGACGATCCATTCCCGCTGCAAACCGACAATGAAGCGAAGGACTCTCCGTTCGGCTTGCCGGATGATGAAGACTTGAGCTCGCTGTACACGCTCCGGAAGAAACTCCTGGCGGTCGAAGTCTGTCCGGAAAACGCAGTGCAATGGACCTGGATTCGCATGGAGTCCGTTCTGCGGGAAGAATTCGGTTTTGCACCCTCGCCTGGAAGCAACCCTTGGCTTGCGCTCGGGCAACATTTCTTTCCTGAAATTGTGGCTAGCAGCGGGGTCGTTGTAAGCACGTTACAACGGCAATACAGGGTGCCACTTGCTGCGACTTCCGAACCAATGTGGAACACGCCGCCGGGCGGACCGTTTCAGTACGACCCCGCCGCCAAGGAATTGTGGACGCAAGTCCCGCTCACGGACGAGGCCGTCTTGGCAAAGCTGGGCCGCATTCGGCAATTGAAGGCGCCAGAACAGGCGGCCGTACGCGATCTGTATTTCCTTCCGCGCGTCGACCTGGCCCATTTCGCATTTATTTTTGCGAACGTTAGCGAGGCGGAAGAGCGGCTCATTCAAGAACCCGACGAAGCTAAACGCTGGGCCTGGTGCCAAGTGGAATTTGGTCGGTTCTATCAGCGCTGCCAAACCATTGCCGAACACCTGGCCGCGCATACCGACTGTGCCACCGGCTCAATGAATCCTGAGGGTGTTGCACTGGCAAAGTTGTTGTTGAAAACCTGTGGGCCGATGAGAATCGGGCCACCACCCCTTGGGAAAACGATAACGGCCAATCACCTCCCAACCTGACCTGGCAACCGCAACCGAATGGCGGCGCGTATGCCGCGCTCTTGGGTCTGCCCGGAACCGGGATGCTGGCCGAGTTCTTCGATGCGAGTAAGACTTTGCGGTGGCGTGAAGTACGAGGAGGTCTGGATGCATTCGGGCCGGAGGAAAATGCCTGGAATGCGCCCATTCCGACCATTCTGCCCTCGATGGGCTTCACACTGACGCCTCAGCAATTACAGGTTACCGCCATCCGTAACGGCTTTGCTATCGCCAATACCGATGGTTCCCTGATTGGTGGGGCCGAGCCGTTCGTATTGCGCTGGAAGGGCTTGATGCTGATCGAGTGTGGCGGCCAATATGGGTTTGGCGTGGGCGCGCCGACTCCGCCGGGGCAATTGCCCGATTTTGAACAAATCGAAGAGTCGCATCGTTGGCGCGTCATACTGAAGCGCGGCCAAAGGACATGGGTATTACTCGCGCACGACTGGCCAAACGAAGAAGCGCCAGGGCATTGTTCCAAGCCGATCGCACTGAAGAAAGGCTTTTACGAACTATTGATCGAGCTGGAGCGAAAACCATTGGTCTTTGAGGAACCGGACGACATTTGTCCACAAAAGACCGGCTTCCAATTGAATATGCCTCCTCCGCAGAATTTGTGGGTACTGATCTGAGGCGTATTTATGCATCTGATTCATTACTTGGAATAAAGTTACGTTCTATAGGTCCGAAATTTTGGGTATAAAAAAATCTGTTGGGCTGTGGGTATGTGGGCAACAGGGAAGTTGTCCATATATCCACAGCCAGAGCCTGTAGGACTTGCGTCAGAATCGTTGTTTTCCTCAGACGCCCTTAACTCTATGGGGTCTATCAAGTAGAAAACTACCCACAAATTTTGCTGAGGAGCCTTATTTATGTTGTGAGGATCGCGGAGAACTGCACGCACTGCAGTCTCAATGAGCGTGAGGGGCAGGAGGCTAAGTTCTAGATTTGGCGAACGCCGGGGGCAGAGGCAGTTCACGTTAATAGGCGAGGTCATCGACCGGGCCTTCAAAGGGCTCTCGCCACCCAAGCAAACAACAATCGCCGAGGCATGGAAGGATACGGCGAACGCCAACTATATAGAATGGTGACGACCCGAAAAGAGGCTGTCTATTGGCGCCATTGCAATTCGGTGACTTATGGGCTGGCCAAATGGAAAGCCAGATCAGTCGGCGTCGGAATATGGCGCCAGATAGGATTACACCAGACGCCGTGGGAATACCGCCATAGAACCGCTCCGTCACGCCCCTTGCTGTAAATATTGTCTTTCTTACAGGCTTTAATTTTCACATCTCGTGCCGATTACCTTGGTATGGAGAGCTTCGGTCCCTGGATCCCTGCCCAAAAGAACCCGCCCAGAAACGGCGACATCGTCCTGGTGTGCTGCGAGGATGGCACCTATCTCCTTGCCGCCTACGATGGAGGGTGGCGTGAACCTTGGGAAGGACCATTGAATGATGTAGCATACTGGTGCAAACTTCCTGAATTACCAAGAGAGCTTCGCTTTTTGGACCGCTTCACTGAATAAGGACGGAGCGAGCCCGAAAGCCCGAGTGTCGTCGTTACAACAAAGCTCACCGAATCAGTCCCGCGCACGCGACCTGCGCTTGCTGCTCGGAGCCCGCGCGGTGCGCGCTTTCGGCGACGGTTACGTCAGCCTGCTGCTGCCGTTTTATTTAAAAACCCTGGGTTTTAGCGCGTTGGAAACCGGCGCGATCGCGACCGCTACGTTGTTCGGTTCGGGACTCGCGACGCTGGCCGTAGGCCAAGTCGCACACCGTATCGAGCAACGCAAGCTATTGATGCTTGCTTGCGTGCTGATGACCGCAACGGGCCTTGGCTTCGCAGCGTTCAGCGATATTTGGATTTTGATGATGATCGCGGTCGTCGGCACCTTGAATCCTTCGAGCGGTGATGTGAGCGTATTTCTGCCCCTCGAGCACGCCAGGCTCTCGGAGGCCGTCCAAACGCAAAAACGCACCGCAGCCTTTGCAGCTTATGGTTTGGTCGGCACGCTGGTCGCTGCTCTAGGCGCGCTTGCCGCTGGCTTGCCTACGCTGCTAGCTACCGATGCTCAGACTGCGCTACGCGCGATGTTCATTTTGTATGCAGCGCTCGGCTTGATTTGCCTCGCGCTTTATCGCGGGCTATCGAACGATGTAGTGCACGAACGTGAGGCTCCGGCCCCGGCGCTTTCTCGCTCTAAGAAAACCGTCTATACGCTCGCCGCGTTGTTCAGCCTCGATGCGTTCGCCGGTGGCTTCGTCGTGCAAGCTCTGCTCGCGCTCTGGTTGTTCGAGCGCTTCGAGCTCTCGGTCGCGCTCGCCGGTACGATTTTCTTTTGGAGCGGGATTCTGTCCGCGGTTTCCTACCTGATCGCGGTGCGCATCGCCGGGCGCTTCGGCTTGCTCAACACCATGGTCTTCACCCATCTACCGGCCAATGTGTTGCTCGTATTGACCGCGTTTGCGCCGAGCTTGCCAATCGCGATCGCGTTCTTGCTCGCACGCAGCGTGCTTTCCCAGATGGACGTGCCGACGCGCTCAGCGTTCGTGATGTCGGTCGTCGCAAAACACGAGCGAGCGGCTGCGGCCAGCGTGACCAGCGTTCCGCGCAGCATGGCCTCAGCGGTCAGCCCGCTACTGGCGGGCTATTTACTGAGCTTATCGAGCTTTGGCTGGCCGCTTATCGCCGCCGGTGGCTTGAAGATCGTCTACGACTTGACGCTGTTCAAACTCTTTAGGAGCGTGCCTCCGCTCGAGGAGGGTTAGCTCGTAAGGGAGATGCTCGAGCGTCACTCAACGCTGCCGCTAAGCTGCAGTCAAAAGACCGACCCGTGGGCTGGGTACTGGACCTCCGGGCAGACATTGACGTCGGCGATGAAGGTCCTAGGCTTCAAGGCGCGCCCGGCGAAACGCTAGTCCGCTGAACTGTTGAAATTGCTCTTCGGCGGTACGGCCTTGTCGATCTCTGATAGAATCTCATATGTCCGTATTTTTCGATGTTTTTGCGCAACTTGTGCAACGCTGTACCTTTGAAGGCGTCTTTCGCTGGCTCCTTCGCGAACACGAAGTCATCCTTCCCCTTTCGCTAAGCCAGAAGCCGAACACCTGGCCGACGTCCTATGACGCAGCGTGCCCAACTGCCCGCTCCGAAATCGCCCCGGATACCGCGATGACGCGGAACGCGCCCGTCGCGTCGAAGCCGACAATGGCGGTCTTTCCGATCGTAACGGTTACGGGAGCCCCGCCACACACCACACGACGTTGAGGTTGAACCCGGTGACGTTTGCTCGGATCGTTCGTTGGAAAGCCGTCGCGTTGGTTGCAGGTTGCTCTCGCGTCGGTGCTGGCGCGCCGCCGATCCGCACGAGCATCGGTTGGCTCCTTCCGTTTCACGGCGCCACTGCAATCGAGGAGGGCAACGTCCATTCGATGGGATGGTGCGTGCTCGACCTCAAAAAGCCGGAGACGGTGCTTTACGTGTCGGACGCGCCCGCGCTCACGCCGGAAGCGCCGCATGAGATCGAGCACGGCGAGATCCCCCAGGTCGACCCGGCCAATTTCAAAACGGGGATCCGAGTGGTGTTTCCGCAGGGACTCGTCGAGAGAGGCGACGATCTCCTGGTTTACTACGGCGCCGCCGACGTATCGGTAGCCGCCGCGCGCGTGCGGAAACGCGACCTCGTTGCGTCGCTCGCCGAGGCAATCAAACTGAAGCAGGGTGGCGTGCCGTTGTGATCACCAGCGTGCGTGTGAGGCGAGGTTCCACTGCCGATGCGGTGGAGTCAGTCGAGGGCCAGTCTTGATCGGCTCGCATGCGCGACGAGCGGCCAACATCGTGACGATATTCTTGGTCGCCTATCTCTTCGCCGGTTGCGGTCGCCAACCTGAAACCCTCGCGTCGCCTGCGGGTCCTGCGCCGTTGGCCATCCGTCTGGATTATCTACAGAGCCTGGGCCTCGACGCTGTGGTGAGAGGGCGACCGGTGCGCGTCGTCGCGCTCTACGCGGAGGCGCCCGACGATCGCCCAACCGGCTCCCCGGCGCGGGACGGAGACGCGGGGATCGCGAGCCTCGCCGACGCGGCGCGCGCGGCGGTGGTTTACCTGCACGCATACGAAGCGACAGGCGACGCGCGTGCGCGTGACGAAGCGCTTGGGC
>JBOIEG010001104.1:0-21299 GCA_050740915.1 Gammaproteobacteria bacterium
AAGGCCAGCTCACTCTTAGCCTCTCCGTAAACCCAGCCGTCCGCGACGAGCTGTTGCATTATTTGCACGCGCTGAAAGCCGCCTGAAATCACCCAACAACGAAAATTTATGCCACGTTAGGGTGAACACACTGAAAAAGGGATCGCCAGAGCGGTTGGCGCGCATAAGATAAGCCTTGGGTGCACAGCCAGCGCGGGGCTTACGTATATGAGCACCAAAAGAGCTAAACAGAAGACCACAAACATATCGGCACCTCCCCCGCCCTTTCATTCGTACCTGGTTTGGCCAGCCACGTAGCACCGCAACCGGATGCGCCGCCCGTCGTGCACCTGCGCGAAGGACTGCACCAGCGCTATGCGCCAGCGCTATCTTGCCGACACTGGCATCGCCCCCTAAGGAGTAGCGGCGCTGGAGGCGCTCCAGCAGCGCCAGGGTTGTGGCAAACGCACCATCATGGTAGCCCGCACGGGCGAGATTGTCTTGTACAAAGGGACTGCCTCGCGCCGTCCAGCCAGAAGGCTTTCGGAGTCAGCAGGCTTGGGTGGGCGGCGTGCCGGACTGCGTGCGTGACGGAGAAACCGGCATTTTGGTCGATGGCGATGCTACCGAGGGACTCGCTGCAGCCTGTATCGCGCTACTCCAAGATAGCAATCGCCGCCGGCGATCGGAGAAGAGGCTGCCACATGGACGAGTGTGCGGTTTTCGAGGGAGCGGATGGTGCAAAGCCTTCGCCTACCGAAATAGATTTTATCGACGAGCACGTACTTGGGATCGCCCGACTGCACAAGCTTCTCAAGGTCGCCTAATCGCAACGCTCGGGATCCCCCTTCATCGTGGCAGATCTCCGGCCTGGAGATGAAACGGACGCGGGACAAAGCCCAGATCTCGTGCCGCATCCGCGTGATCGAACACCAAGTCCCGGTTCATTCGTTCCGCCATGGCCGTCGACCAGTGGCGGAAACGAGGCACAGCCCTTAAGCCCATTACGGCCAAACGAAAAACAAACAGCGGAACGGAGCACAGCCTTGGCCGTTTCCCCAGGGCGAAGAAAACCCGGCAGACCATCTCCCGATACGCCAAGGTCTCGCCTCCGGAAAGGCAATAGGCACGATTTAGCGCATCCCCACGCGCCAGTGCAGAGAGGCAGGCCGCCGCTACATCCTCGGCGTGCACCGGCTGCCGCAGCCCCGAGGCCCGACCGAATATTGGGAAAAAACCAAGATGGCGGATAACGCGTGCGATCTCGCCCACGTTCCGATCCCGCCCCAGACCATAAATCAATGTCGGACGCAGGATCACCCAACCGACGTCATGCGCTTCGGCCCAGGCGACAAACTGCTGCTCGCCCTCGGCCAGCCGGCGCGCCAGCGCCTGCTCGGCGGCGTCAGAAGACGCGTTCTTGGTCAACAGGCTGGTGGATGAGAGCGCCACCACCCGCCGCACGGCACGAGCTTCGAGCATGGCGAGATACTCGGGCACAACCCAAATCGGAGCAAGGCAAACCCAGTCGGTTATTTGCCCATTTCCGTCGGCGACAGTGGGTAGCGACGAGGGGGGATGCTCGAGCCGTTGCCACTCAACCCCGGACCCCTGCCTTTTCCGGCGCGAATATGCAACGACCCGCCAACCCTCCCGCACCAGCAAGGGCAGCAAGCACGCCCCCACGAGGCTGCTCGCGCCCAGCACACCCACGCGCTCACCCACGCTTTACCCCCAACCGGCGGGCCATGTGCTGCAGCGAGTAATAGCCCGCGACCGCCGTGAAGCGCAGCCACACCCCCACCGCCACCAGCCACATCAAGATCTCCGGATACTGATGACGGAAGAACTTGCGGTAATACCGCACCATCCCCTTGTGCTTGTGCCATTCCACGAAAATCGGGCGGAAACGGCTGCACGTCCCCTTGTGATGCACAATCTCCGCATCCGGCACAAACAAAATCTTCCAACCCTGCTGACGGAATCGCATGCACCAGTCCAGATCCTCGCAGTGCATGAAATAGCCCTCGTCCAGCGGCCCCACTTCCTCTAGCGCCTCGCGCCGCACCAACATGCAGGCACCGGAAATGGCCTCCACTTCGATGGGGCCGTCGGGCAGAGGCTGCTTATGCAAATGAAAATCGAAAAACAGCCGGGGCCAGCGATGGGCAAGGCGGGAAAGACCGAAAGCCCGAACCAAGGATCGCCCAGGGGTAGGCGCGGCGCGGCGGCCGCCGCCCTGTTCGGCGCCATCCGGATCAAGGAGCAACCCACCCGCCATCCCGGTCTGGGGATTTGCTTCGATGGCCTGGATCAAGCGTGCCAGGGACTCCGGCTCCAAAAAGCAATCTGGGTTGAGGAACAACAAATATCGGCCGGAAGCCGCCTTAGCGCCGATATTGCTCGCGGCCGCAAAGCCAAGATTTTGCCGATTGCGAACGACACGCAGCCTTCCTTCGCTGCGGCACGAGGCGTCCAGTCGCGCCAAGCTATCGTCGGAGGAAGCGTTATCAACGACGACGACTTCACTCGCCTGGCTCAATCCCGATAACACGCAGGATTCGAGCAATGCGCCGGCGTTGTAGTTGACGGTGATCAGCGATACCGGAACGAGCATGGGCTGAGCGGCGCGGCAGAAGAAAGCACCTCGTCCCAATCAGGCAAGGTGTCGTTCGGCATAGTGTTTCCAAAAGTGGTAGCGCTGCGCATGGGGATCGGAAACGTAAGCCAGGCAGACGCGCAGCACCTTCTGAAAGAGCGCAGGCTCCCGCAGAGCGGTCTGTCGGAGATTGGCCCAGTCCCGACGCTTACCACGCCCGATCACATCGTCAATAGCGGCCAGGGTGTACTGCGGATGAGTGAGGGGTCGGTGGAGCACGGACCGCAATTTGTCGTGACTAGGGCCTTACATCATACGGCCCGGCGCGCAGAGGCTCAACAACTCTTGTACACAATAACCTTTGTGCTCTTCGCAGCTCGGAGCAAGCGGACTGCCTGCGGTGAAGTGAAGCATCGCAGCGTTTGACCAGCAGCTAGCTAGGCAATATGGCCACACACTGCCAGAGATCGGCAACTCAGCCTCACATCGGCTCGAAGAGATCACGGACAACGCTTTTCCACCCGCTTGAGTAGCGAAGGTAGCGGCCGCAGACAATTTCGCGCACGACGGGTCCTAACCTGAACATGCGCGAGTGAGGCAGCTTTGTTCTGACGGCTAGGTGATCCAGCTTTTTGTCCAGCTCTTCAATCACGGTCTTAGGGACTGGAAAGCATGCAGGTTCTGAGAGCCTCGCTCGAAGCAGCCCGGTCTTAAGAAACAGCTCTTTATAAAAGCCCTCTCGGCTTGTGAATAGCAGCCGAATCTTTTCTTGGAACGAGGGCTTGCGCGCACCGATCAGATTTTTGCCATGCTGTCGATATTCGATCAGCTTTTCAGAGAGAAGCCGAATATTTCCAGTCGCCGCGACGAGAATCGCGATCCACTCGTCATGAACCCAGACTTCCGGCATGGGGAGCAATCGTGATGTTAGGGAGCTGCGGAAAGCCATGGTAGCTCCGGTGACCACGTTGCGCCTAAGAAGCACTTTAAACGCCTCGCCCATTTCGATGAGACGCCTCTCCCGCAGATCAAATTCGATGGATTCCCATAGGCCATATGCGAAAACCCTGCGCTGCTCGTCTACCAGCAGTGCATCGGAAAACACTAAGTCCGCATCGGGGTGCTCTACAAAAACTTTCTCGGTGCCTGCGAGCTTCTGAGGCATCCAGATGTCATCCTGATCCGACAACACGATGACGTCGCCAGTGGCGAGTCCGATCGCTTTCTCGAAGTTCTTCACGTAGCCTAGGTTGGATTCATTTGCGATGACTTCGACAGGAAATGGCGCCATGCACGCGAACTCGCGCAGTATGCAAAGTGTCTCATCGCGCGAGCAGTCATCCACAATGATCATCGTGTCCGGCAGCCGACGCTGTTGCGCAATGCTATCCAACTGCTCGCGCACGTACGCGGCGCCGTTGTACGTGCACATTGCAATGCAAAAGGAAAGTCGAGGCGTCATTGCGGAATTCTCGGTCGAAACGCTTGCCTACCTCGTCGCAATCAACACGATTTCATCACCGAGCTCTGGGTGGAACTTGAGCATTACCCATTCGATTAATTGCATGATCCTAGCCCGGTAGTAGGCATTACGCGGCGGCGCAGAGGGGGGGGCGCTTCCCTTGGCCACTTTGCGGATATGTTCGCTTGCGAGAAAGACACCATTTGCATCGCGAATAGTCGTTGAGAGCTCGTATTTTTTGAACTCCGCCTTTTCAGCCAGGATCCTCAGCGCACGGCAGTTAAAAATGTACAGATGTCGGGGCGGCTCCAATCCACGCCAATACTGTTTATACAGCTTATGTCCCCAACTATCCGAGTTCGGGGTAATGATGACCAGCTTGCCCTGCGGCTTTATGAGCCTGCGGCACTCCCGCATGAGGCTAAGAGGATCCGAAACGTGCTCGATAACGTGGCCCATCACGATAGCGTCGAAACTACTCGTGGGAAACCGCCGCTCTTCCAATGTGCCATGATGAACCTCAAGACTTCTTGCGCGAGCGATTCGCACCGCGGCGGGATCGGTATCCACGCCCTCAACCTGCCAGCCACGGCCGCGCATCGACGAGAGCATTCGCCCGCTGCCCAAGCCGATCTCTAAAAGACGCCCACCAAGCGCCGAAAGATAAAACACACTGAAGTCTAGATTCGCACGCGCTCCAGGGTGCAGAAAAATTAGCCAACTCATGGCTCTATACCAGCGCGAGAGGGGTTCAGCGCGGTAACCATAGCGATGGGCCAGGTAGGCCTCCCCCAGATTGCGTGCCCATTGCCTTAGCCCGGATGCCGGCCTCCCCTCAGATTCTCCGTGCGTATAATAGGACGCATAAGCCTTAGAAAGCTCGTCGGCGGCTGGCATGGGATCGAGCCATAGAAGACCGCACTCGCGGTTGGCGCAACGTCTGAGATCCCATGCTCCCGGCGCGCCGAACAAATGATCCATCAAGCCACTATAAAGCTGAGCGCCTGCGCTTTCGCAAAGATGGCATGTCGGGCAAGCAGCCGCTCGAATCTCGACGGAAGATAAAGCATCCACGAATCAGAACTTCGCAATCAGTCAAAGCCGGGCCTTGGCCGCCTGGAGGAGGTAGCCACGTTCGGCGGGGCTGAGAACGAATCGCCAGGAGGTCACAAGGAACAACCCGCAAGAAAAAATTACGAACATAAATTTTAGCCAAAGGCCGTTCAAGAGACTTCCGGCAAGCAGCAGAAACAGCGCCCCACTGACGGCGAAGACCGCTGGCGAGCTATCCGTCGCTTCCAGGAACATGCCCTTCACGACCCAGAAAAGGAGTAGCGCGTCTATAGCCACCCGTACCACCCAAGTAACCGCGGCGCCTACGATCCCAAACGCTGCAAGCATCACCCACAACATGACCAGGTATAAAGGTAATTCGACGAGGTGCAACTTAGCAGTCACATCCGCCCGACCGGCGCTTTGGATCAGCGCATAGGGAACCTGCGCGATGCTGTTGAGGAGAACGCCCACGGTCAGCCATTGCAGCACCGATGTGCTGTGGCTAGCGAATTCGGCTCCAAGCCAAAGCTTAAGGCCTTCTTGAGCAAAGGTCACGATCAGCAGACAAATCGGCAACATGGTGAGAAACAGCGCCTTCACCCCACTTAGATAAACCTGCAATATCCGCAAGCGGTTACCCGACAGATGCGCCGCAAACGCAGGAAATAACGCGGCTCCCAGCGCCCCGGGGATCACCCATAGCTTGGTCACGACCTCATAGGGCGTAACATAGTACGCGACGGCTGCCATAGACACCACCGCTCCTATCAGGAAGCGATCCAGGTATACCATTAGCGGCCCCACAACATTGCTCACAGTGATCCAGCTACCAAAGCTCAAAAGCGGTCGCACGAGCGCTCTCTCAAACGAAAGCAGAGAGGCTGGTCCCGGCAAAGCTTCCGAACACAGATATAGATGGATCAGCAGGGCCACCATGCGGCCGGCAAAAAGCACAGCCACCACCGGGACCAGGCTGTGGGAAAAAGGTAAGAGTAACAGCGGCCCCAAAAAACTGAACGCCCCTAGTACACCACGAACAATATTGATGGCGCGGAACCTCTGGTAGGCTTCGAGCGTGCCTCTCAACCCGGAAGTAAGGATGACGATTGGGAGAGAAACGGAAAGCAAGTAGAAGGAACAAAGGGTTTCTTTCCTTAGGTACTCAGGAACCCTCAGTGCGCTGTGAACGAGCCAAGGCGAAATCAGTGCTACGATCACCATACCGGCCATACCAAGTACCAGCATCAGCAATAGCGCGGTCTGAACTGTTGGCAATATCTGGGTTGTCTCTCCAGCACCTAGCTTTTCTGACACCAGTTTCGTGAGCACCCGACCCAGACCCAGGTCAAATAGGCTGAAGTAGCCGATGACCATCCAGGCGAGCGCTAACACCCCAAAGCGATGGATGCCGAGGTTCGCTGTAAGGATGGGAATGGCGAAGAGGGCGACGACCAACGGCAGGATGTGCCCCGCCAGATTCCACGCCGTATTACGGGTAAGTGCTAGGCTGGCGTTAGAGGGTATCAAGGGGTGCTCTGTTTAATTTAAACGTGGCGAATTAAATATGTCACATGGAATGCCGATCCAAATATTCAAGACCTCATTTGGCCAGTCTGCAAAATCTCTGAGGGCTCCGACGTCACAGAGTGGCGAGCGCCCCAGTACGGGGTGGCCAGGCCAACGAGAAATCTTCCCGGTCCAAAGTGAGGTTCGGACTATACGCCGGATCAGACTCTAAGAGGGAACCCCACCGGCTTTGCATGTAGTCGATCTCCGACCTAAAGCGCGCTTGCTTCGCGGGCGAATCCTCATACCCTCGCGTAGCCGATTCGTGGTGGTAGAGATCGGCGTAGGGAGTCCAGACATTACGGTAGCCGCGCTCGATCAGTTTCAAGCAGAAATCGACATCGTTGAACGCCACCGGGAGATCGGTTTCATTCAGACCGCCCACTTCAAGATAGGATGCCTTTCGCACCAGCATGCAGGCCGCGGTCACCGCAGAAAAGCCCTGCAACAGATCAGCGCGCCCAAAATAACCAGGCACGCCGCGTGCAATGCCTTTGTGGGCGTGACCGGCGACCCCCCCTACACCCAGCACCACGCCACCGTGCTGTAGCGTGTCGTCCGCGTACCAGAGGCGGGCACCGACGGCGCCGACGCCTGGCTGCACGGCGAGCCCAACCATTTCGGTCAACCAGCCCTGCGAAATGACCTCGATGTCGTTGTTAATCAGCCCCACTATGGTGCCGTTCGCCGTGGCCACCGCGGCGTTGTTGAGTGTTGAGTAATTGAATGGACGGTCGTCGCGCAGGATACGGATGTTTGGCTGGGAACTCAGTCTGTCGAAATACGCAAGAGTATTCGGTTCATTCGAGCCGTTGTCGACAACAAGAATCTCGTAGCGCTTGTACGCGGTGCGTTCGAGGATGCTGGTCACGCACCGGCGAATGAGCGCAAGCCCGTCACGCATGGGGATGATCAGCGATACGAGCGGCGAGGGATCCGGTACCCGGTAGCGCACACGGTAATGCCCGGTGGCCTGCAGCTCGGCGACGGCGTCCACACCGGTACGCTGCAGATGTTCGTTTATCGCCTTCTCACCGGCGACCAACGCGTAAGGTTTTTCATTGGTCGCCATTGCTGTACTACCCGGCATCACCCGCCAATGGTAGAGCACACGCGGGACATGCTGGATTTGGTGTGAAGCCACCCGTTCGACGCAGCGCAACGCCAGATCATAATCTTGTGAGCCCTCGAAGCCTTCACGGAATCCCCCCACTTGGCGCACCAACTCAGTCCGATAAACTCCTAGATGGCAAATCATATTGTGTGAGAGGAAAAGGTTGGGGTTCCAGTCGCATTTAAAGTATGGGTCGTGGCGCCGCCCTGCAGCGTCGATTTTGTCTTCGTCCGAGTAGATTACTCCAACATCGGGAACGCGATTGATGGTGTGGGCAACCCAGAATAGTGCATGCACCGGCAAGAGGTCGTCGTGGTCAAGCAGTGCGATGAACTCGCCGGTAGCGACCGTCAGCGCTGAGTTTGAGGCACGCGAAATGTGACCATTTTCCTGCCGGAACGCGATCTTGATGCGTCGGTCCTCTGACGCGTGGCGCCTAAGCACTGCTCGTACCTCGGGGTTTGGCGAGGCGTCATCGGCGATACATAGCTCCCAATGTGGATAGAGCTGATTTCGAACTGAACGGATGGCCTTGTCGAGCAGTTCGACTGGAGGATCGTACACAGGCATCACCAACGAGATCAGCGGGTTGTGACGCAGCGCAGAGATGCGTCTCTGGACCTTGGCGCAGCCTCGATCAGTAAGACTATCATAGCGCTGAACCCATTCCGCATAGGCCGGCTTGCCCAGAAGTCGCTCCACACCGTAGCGCAATCCGCTAAAACCATCGCGTCTCCAAAGCACCCAGGCGGCGCGCGGAAGGCGGAGTACCATCTGCATCGTTTGCTGCACGCCAAAGCGCTTAGAGGACACTGTGTTCGTCTCACTCAATACCGTATCCGGCCATGTGATGTGCGGCCAAGAGGCGCTCTTTAGATCCTACACATCGGCGGCATCGCACGGAACTGAGTTCTTGGAATTTCCATTGTGACAGCGTGAGCGGATTACGAGTTATAGGATCATCATAGCTTGCTCCACTGTCGTAATCGGCCCGTTTTGCGAATCGAGCCCCCACCGGAAAAAAATGATAGGCCCGCCACTGTTAGTGCATCTCGCCGCTGCGGGAGCAAATCGGGTCATCTGCGCAATCACATAGTATACTCTCGTTACTTCTTGATAAAAAAGCAAATGTCTTTCGTGTTCAACGCTATAAAACTCGCGATGAGAACTCGTCACGGACGGCTGACGAGCCATCTCCTCTCCGTTACCTGCCTTTCGGCAGCGCTTGCACTTCTTGGCGTCAAGGCGTTCGCACCGACACTGACCGCAACCCTCAATGCCGGACAGTTTGCTCACGAGCAAGGGCATGCGTTCACCGTGCCCACGCCTAAACTTGCCCAATTCCCCTATCGCATCGAGGGAGAAACGGTCGGCTCGCCTCACAAGTCGAGCCTTACGCTGTTTGAGGACGGCAAGCCGCTCGGGCCTGCACATTCGCCGCACGCTGCCATCCGAGAACAAGGTCGCGGCGCCTACGCGCAGTGGGAGCAGTCAGTTTACTTCTCGAGTTCGGACGGCAGCGATCCGCGTACCAATAGCAGAACCTATTCCATACACATCGTTCCTGCCATCGATCCCATGACTAAAGGCGGCGCGATGATTCTTCTCGCGATGGCTACCTTGGGGCTTGTCGTGTCCGGTGCTTGGCGCACCTACATCCGCCCCGCCCAACGGCTGTTATCGTCAGCAACACGATTCCATCGTGGCCTTGTCGGGGGCACGTTTACACTCTCCGTTGCCGCTTTACTTGGCATTCTAGCTGCCCAAACGATGCCAGCAACACGGACGTTTTTCATCGATCCGGCAACAGTGACCAAACGAGGGGGGCATGCCTTCGCAACGGAGCTTCAAATAAGGACCCCATGGCCGTATGTACCCGCCTCGGATGCGGTAGGAGTCGTTCTGGCTTCCCGGCTCGAATTGTTTGAAGACGGCAAACCCCTCGGTCCCGGCCATTTGGTGCATACGGCGATCTCGCAGAAAGGGAAGGGGAGCTTCTCTCACTGGAAGAACATGCTGGTCTTCTCGAGCTCAGATGGCTCAGACGTTCGAACGAATGGGCGCGCCTACGGTGGTCGCGTCACGCTTAAGATTCGTCCGGCCGTGTGGAAGTTCATTGTCCTGGTGATGCTCCTTACAGGTTTCTTTCTCTTCAGGCCAACGCTGGGTGCCCGGCTCGCTTGGCTTCTCGGGCGAACAGCGCCAACCACTAAGACCTCCGAGGTCCCGGCGACCGGAGTATTCAGATTCAAGCCCCTAACCATCGCACTGGCAGCGTGTGCAATCGCTGTGGGAATTGTCGTTTTCAACTGGGCTGCCGGTCGCAGCATGACATTTGGAATCGCGGGCTTCCTTCCGGTAAGCGATGCTCTTGGTTACTATCGCTGCGCCACTTCAATAGGAGCGAGCAGCGATTTTCCATTTGTGAATCCGCCCGCCGAGTGGTGCGGGCGTCGGGTACTTTACCCGTCCATGCTGGCGACAGTGCTTGCGATCAGCGGTTGGCACCCACATATCACTCTGCTGTGTCAGGCTGCCCTGGTGGGCCTTTCTATTTCCGCTCTGAGCAGTGCCGCGGCACGCTCGGTCGGCCGTCTGGCGGCCATTTTCGCATTCTTCATACTCTTCTTCTATGCGCGCGAGTTTGCTCTCTCGGTAATTGTAACCGAAGTGGCAGGGCTCTCAGCCGGACTTGCCGGGATCGCTCTGCTGCTTCATTACGCCTCGGGAAACACACGACTCCCGCTGCTACTTGCTGGGTTAGGCTTGGTAAGCGTGGGCATGACGGCACGCGCCGGCGCTCTCTTTATTCTCCCAGCTCTTGTGTGCTGGAGTTGGTGGACACTGCGCAATGCAAAACCGCGGGCATGGATCAAGCCATCGCTTGCTGCTTTAGGCGCAGTACTCACCGGCCCTACTATCCATCTTTCTGTTCTGCTTGCGCTGGGGATAGACCCTCATAATACGGGCGGAAATTTCTCCGTCACACTGTACGGTCTTTCGACTGGCTCTCGCGTCTGGAGCCAGGCTTACCGCGATCATGCTCAGCTTTTTCAGAATCTCGGCGAAGTCGAGGCTTTTCGCCAAATCTACGCTATTGCTCTGGATAACATTATTGCGAGTCCACAGATTTTCCTGACGTCGCTGGTGCAGGCGGGGCAGGGATTCATAATGGGATTATTCGCTTTCGGTCCTCTAACGGCATTCAATTCTGCCCTCAGCGTTCTCTTTTGGATCGGACTCCTCCAATGCCTCCGGCGGTGGCGAGACCCCGTTTTTTCCCTTCTCCTGTTGACCGCGCTTGGTGAACTGGTTTCGGCACCCTTTATAATCGACAGCGGTGGCCAGCGCGTCTTCGCGGTATCCGTTGCAGCTCGGATACTCATCGCGGGGCTAGGGCTGCAACTGGCAACAACTCTCCTGGGGCGCCTACTGTTACGCTCATTGTCTCAATCAACGGAGAAGCATCCAGTACCCGCAGATGGGATCCCATGGCTGCCCGTAGCGCTCGGAGGATTCATACTGGGGGCCACGCTGCTGCCGATCACCCCAGCCGCGCGCCTTTTCCATCTGTCAGCACTCTCTGGTAGAGGCTGCCCGACAGAGTCCAGGGAGGTCATTGTGCGCCTCGACCGCGAGTCGCAGAGTTTAGGCATCGTCGGTCAACCGAATGAACAGCGCATCTTGCCGCTTCATGTGACGCAAGAGAAACTCACATCAGATCCTCACCTAGCTCAGGCTTGGTATGGCGACGGGTTCAGGAAGCTCCGTTCCGATACCCTCGTAGTATACGCTTTCCAACGCCTTCATGAAGGTTTCGGCACCTTCCACTATGTCATTTCGCGAGGCTCTCTCCCGGTCGATGCAACCGGTACTTTTTCCTTATGTGTCGACTCGCAGCGCGTGACACAACTTGGCGACGTTGACTTTCAGCGAGTGGTAAGCATGAAACAAATAAACAAATGAATTCGCCCGAAAGCCATTGACAACTCCCTGCCGATGCATCGCCGAACCGCGCTAGACACGCTCGATGACACCGAGCAAGCGGAACGCTGCCAAACGTTTCAGCCAGGCGGGCGCGCGGTTTTCGAGCTGTAGCAGTGATGCGGTCATGGACCGAGGAATGAGGGACCACGGACGGAATCCGCCCGATAAGGGATAGACCACGAGACTGAAATACTCAGGACGGTGCATACGGAGGAGTGGGCAGTCTTTCTGAAGGTTTTCTTGGAATCGGCCGAACAGTAATGTTGGTATCGCCTGATTCGCCGCATAGGGATCCCTGCCTTCGGTGATCTCTCCTGAGTCTAACGGATTGACCCCCATATGAACGGGTTCAGGGTGGAACCAGCGGTAGAAGATCCCGCTCAACGGAGTAATCGCAGGCTCGCAGACCACTAACCGTCCCCCGGGATTCAGCACCCGCTGGGTTTCAGCGAGGAACCGCAGCGGACTTTCCACATGGTGAAGCACATCGAACATGACGATGTTGTCCAGCGAAGCATCCCTGATGGGCAAACGTTGGGCATCGGCGACCATGTCCATCCACGGCGCCCACTGCATATCGCTCGTGATGATGTCCCCCTTAAAGCTCTTCAGGTTGCCGGTCCCGCCTCCCAACTCCAGGGTAAGGCCAGAGACGCACTTTGCGACGATCCGCCGATAGCAGTCTTCATAGACAGCCCGCAGTACCGGCTTTGCTTCCCAGAGAACACGGTGCTCGGCTAGACGGTCCATCGTCATTAGAACGCCTTCAATTTTCGAAACGCGAATGCGACCATCCGAAGCAGCAACCAGCCGTGACGGAATCGGGAGATTTGCGTCTCCCCATAAGTGCGGGCAGTGTAACGCACTGGAAGTTCAACGAACTTCAGGCTCAGTTTGGCCGCACCAAAGATCAGGTCAAAGTCTCCGAAGGGATCGAAGTCGCCGAAATAGCTGCGGTTGGCGGTAATCTGTTCGTAGTTCGCTTTCGTCAGCACCTTGGTACCGCAGAGGGTATCGGTAAACCTCTGGTTGAGAAGCCAGCTAAAGAGCTTCGAGAATACATGGTTGGCGACTTGGTTCAAAAACCTCATGGCCTCCTGCTCCATGGGATACACCAGGCGGCTTCCATTGACGAACTCGCCCTTGCCGCTCACCAGAGCCTCATAGAACTTCGTTAAAGTTTCGGGCGGCATTGTGAGATCGCCATCGAGGATCATCACGACTTCACCTCTGGCTTTGGCAAAACCAGCGCGCACAGCATCTCCCTTTCCGCGCCCGGGTTGTCGGACAACCTTGATGTCGCGATCCGGGTAAGCCGCGATAACCCGTTCGATCTCCTCGAAGGTCCCGTCCTTACTCCCTCCTTCCACGAAGAGAATCTCAAGATCCGGGCAGAAGTCCGGAATCCGCCACACTGCCGCCTCCACGTTTCCGCGCTCGTTCCGGCACGGTACCAACACGGTAGCGGAGGGGAGTCCTAGCGCTACGTTTCGCGCCGGGCGTGCGACGACATAGTTACGAAGACAAAACCGACGCAGCACCGGCAGCGGCGCGACATACCGATTAAGGAGTGAGCCGAGACCGAAAGCCTTGCGAGGGAACAGCGTTCGCCACTCGCGCTTAATGGGCTCGAAATCCGCCAGATCGAGCAACCCCATGATGTCGTCTGTTGAGAGCCAGTTCTGCTCAAGTTGCGGCATTTTGAGGCCAAGCTTTCCGGCCAAGCCAAGGACGGGCTCCCAGGCATGTGAGTAATAGGCGACGATTACTCTCGTGCGGGCCGCGCACACGGCGTGCAGATTCTCCAAGGCTTGCTGGCAATCGTCGAGCAGACCGATCGTATCGGATATGAGCACCACATCGAATGTCTGCTTTAGATCCTTAAGTAGGATCGGACTCTCGATGTCGCCCTCGATGAAATCGAGGTGCGGGTGAAGCTGTTGAGCGTGGCGGACCATTTCGGGACTGATATCGATGCCGATGCCGTATGACGGCTCAAGCGCGGCCAGGAGATGGCCTGAGCCGCAACCCAATTCCAAGATCCGCAACCCCTTCGGCGCCAGAAAACGCATATAGGCGAAATCCTGCTCGTAAAAGTACCCATTACGGGATATCCACGTAGCGCGTTCCGGTGCTAGACGGTCGAACAGCGCTTGCACGGCCTGCTTGCGTGGTGATAGTTCTCCACGCTCGAGAAGATCACTGGTGTCGCGGTCCATTATGGACGGCCTCCGAGATCAGAGTTGGCATCAAACTGGACCCTCGTACCTTCGGTTCTCGGCTCCGGTTTGACCAGCCATAGCACCCCACCAGGCAGGCTAGCCGCCACAATCGCGAGTCCGAATGCCACCGACAGGGCAACTGCGTCTGTCGCTTGAATTCCGACATGCCCTAGCATGGCCGCCATTCCGAATTCTCGAACTCCCCAACCGGCCATCGAAATAGGCAACGTCGTGATGAGTATTATCAACGGCGTAAACACGAGAGACTCCTTCCAACCGAGCGGAATACCCAGACTAACGCCGAGCAAAAACAACGCGAGCGCCGACAAGCCAAGGATTAGGAACGAATAACCCACGACCACGACAGCACTCGCCGGCCTGAGGAGTAGCTTTCGCGCATCCATTGCCAAGCGATGAATCAATTGTGTGGCAGCCCACGTCGTTGGCAGGCGTACGAGTCGATCCATGAGCAGAAAGGCAACGAGACCTCCCAAGCCCACCAACACGAGAGCGATCACTCCCGACCCGAAATGCGGTATGCGTACAACAGAGATCAGTACCGGCAAAATCATAAAAACAGTCGCGATAACCGACACGAGCGCGGAGACGCGGTCAAGGAGCACGCTCGATGCAGCCACCTGTCCGGGAACACCGGCCTTGTGGATGCGCCAGACCCGAACGACATCGCCCCCGATCGCCGAAGGCAGCATCTGGCTAAAGAAAGCTCCCTCCCACGTGTATCTAAGGGAACGCCGGATGCCTATTCTGTCATGCAGGGTGCAAATGACCCGCTGCCAACGCAGCGCGGCCAAAACGATCTGCGTTGCCAAGATCAATAGGGTCGCCGCGACCCAGACTTCCTTTGCCCCAGTTAGCCGGTGTGCTAGCTGAGCGATATCGATCTCCGAGTAAACATACGCGACCAGGGCCACAGTAACACTGGCGCGAAGAACGAACATCAATTTCGGTCGAAGTTCCACTCGCTCAAGGCTGAAGATGACTGTATAACCGTATAACTGGCACTAAACTGTTACCGAACCTCGTGACGCATAAAGGTTAACATAGTCGTCGGGGCTGTCACCAATCGTCTCGACATTCTTGCCGGAAGAGGAACCCACCGCACGAAATTCAAACCCCATCTCGCGAAGCCACTCAAGAAATCGCGCCGGCGGCGCACCGGCGCGCTTAAGCCCATATGGCCAGTACTCTAGGATGAGGCGGACATCTGGGTTCTCTCCCAGAAGGCGCTCGGCTCCTTGCAGCACAACCGCCTCGGCGCCTTGCACGTCCATCTTGATCAAATCTATTCGGCTTCCACGCGGGAAATAATCGTCGAGCGCCACACCACGCACGCGAATTCGCGATCGGTTCTCGCCACTATCGTAGGTCTGGTGATCCACGTTAAGCGCATCGGACACGAAAAGCTCGATGTCCCCTGATTGTGCCACAACAGCCGCCTCAACAGGCTCAACATTCTCTAGCCCCTGTACATATGCACAAAGCCGACGATAGTTCTTAGGCTCCGGTTCAAAAGCAATGACGCGCCCGCGTGAACCGACCAGCTTCGAAAGGTAAGCCGTATAAATCCCGATGTTTGCGCCTACATCGACCACCGTCATACCGGGCACCACAATATCCGACAGGAGCTTGCGTTCCTCGGCATCACTGATTCGCTTGTACGTTGAGTACAAGGCACGATATAGGAACTCCCACCCGTACAGGAGGTTCCCCAGTTTTGCAACCCAAATCTTCATGTCGTTGAGCGCCTAATTTCGTTAGACAAATCACCAATAGGACGAGGGGGTCTTACGCATCGTTCGCGTTGGAGGTAGGCATCCTCTCGCGGATACACCCAGACTGCGATTGTTCCCCCCCGCCTTCAACAACGGCACGAGTTTCTGAAAATATGCCTTCGTGTCAGGAGTGTGATGAAGCACACCGATGGAAAAGATGACATCAAAGCTTTTCGCAGCAAACGGGAGCGCCACCATCCAGCAATGGCCCTGTTCATTCAAAAAGTCAGTTAGCCTAAAGATTCTCACACAATCCTCTTCCAAGTAGCTTTAGCGGCGTTGAGCACAACGGATCTTTCGCTTTCCATGCAGCAAGAGCTGCTTAACAACTCGCTTACAGTTTGCCTACCGGGCAATGAAACGGTCGTTCCGCTTTGTGGATAGATCTGAGCCCGGTCTTACTGGACAGATCCAAGAAGTTCAAAATACCGATTCGTCATCGCCTCGATCGAAAAGCCCTTTAACATGAACTTGCGCGCAGCGGTTCCCATCTCAAATCTGCGTCTGTGATCCTTCAGCAGAAGAGCGCATGCCCGGGTTAGGCCCTCAATGTCCCCACTTTCGACAATGAGCCCTGTCTCCCCTTCCCGCACGCAATCCGGAACCCCTCCAACCCGCGTCGCTACGACGGGGATCCCCAGCGCCTGGGCTTCCATGACCACATTCGGCATGCCCTCGAAGGATGATGTAAGAAGTAGAACGGAGGAAATGCTCATTAGAGAGGGAATGTCGTCGCGCCGACCGAGCAAGGTAACCGCCTCATCCAGTCCGAGCGTCGTAACTCTTGCCTCGAGATCACTTTGCAAGGGGCCTGTGCCCGCTATCAATGCTCGCAACTGTGGAAAATCAGAATGCAGCCGAGCAAGCACCTCGATGAAGACCATCGGCTGCTTCTCTTCCGACAAGCGGAACACCCCAAGTACTACCGGCTGATCCTCGGCGAGCTTCAGGTCCATGCGCAGCCGGGAAAGCGCTTCGTCGTCAACCTGCACAAGCGCGCCGGTATCCACGGCATTGGGAATCCAGGCAATCCGCCTTTCAGGGATGCTCATCCATTGGGCGTAGTCAGCGTTCGCAGCATGCGAATTCCCCGACAACAAAACGCGACGCGAGCCCGCGACCGCCTGATAACACGGTCTGAACCAATCGGTGGCGAGGTAGGAGAACTTCGACGGATTGTAATTCCTGAAAGACAGAACAACATGCGGCACCTCAGCAATCGCCCCTGCAGTCGCAGCGAGTAGATTGGTTTCATCCAGCTGAGCGAAGACGGCTGTCGGGCGGAGCTCGCGGAGAAGGCTGCTGAACTGCATGAGACGCGCTCCAAAGAGGTTAAGGCTGTGCGTGAGTAGGCGCAGTCGCTCGCTGTCGGCGGCGGGCAGATGGCGAAGTGTGCGTCCGAGACCAAACCCTGATACATCGATAACTTCGATCTCAGCTGCTCTCAAAAGTGGGAGGTAGTGGGCGTTTGGCCCTTGCAGCCGCCCTGTAACAACGAACGTGACCGAGAAGCCCTTTTCCTTCATTCCAATCGCCAAGTAACACCATTGTCGCTCGGCCCCCCCAGGCGGCAGCGCATGCGTCACCACGACGATCTTGTCTCCATTTTTGATCGTATGTGGCTGCCAGAATGACTCCGCACGCAAGAGCCACCGAGACAACTCTTTTATAAAGCTGGCCGGATCTTCGAGCCGTCCAGGAACAATTTCAGGCACGAAGTCGAGAAGGCGCTCATTTTCGGGTGTGTTCTCGATGACCCAATAAGGGATCCACTTGGAGCGGACTCTAGCCGAGGAAAGAATGCACCGCTGTTCCCAAATCGAGTACCGCCCACCGCCCAGCCTGCCAATATCTTCGTGGCTGACCGGAACGGGGGGCAACTGATTCAGCCCCTCGAACACCATGTATCGTTCAGATAGTTCCGTGTCTGTGGCGTTGTCCAGCGCGGGTAGCGTGGGCGTCTCGTATGCCTTTTCTCCACGCGTCATGCAAGTGCCCAGACGCCAGTGAGCAATCCTGCTGGCATTCCTGAACATGGCGCCCACGAGACGGCGCCAAGGCGTTCGACCTTTGATACGCAGCCGGAACAGAGTGCCGTCGTACCGATGTGGATGGAAAAACACGAGCGACCTCGCGCCCAGCCGCGCGAATCGCTGGAGCTCTGCAGCGTCGACAACTTGCGAAGGGTCGGAGTCCGGGAAGAAAAGCGTGGCCCCATCGAATGGCATATCGGGGCCGCTGTTCCTATCTGCGACGAGCCCTGTGCCCCAGCCGGGCAGCCGAAGTGGCTCAGTCAGAAGCTCGGGGCCAGATGAGGTTCCAGTCGAGACAAGCGCATCTACTCGCGCCATCATGTAAAGAAGGCGGGCCTCTATCGTCGTCGTATCTTCTGTCTGGTGCCCATTTGCCGAAACAGTCCCTTCGAGCTTGACCTCGCGCTCCAGGACCGCAAACCGTCCCGATCCAAGGTCACACACGAACAACGGTGGACGATCGGTACCACGAAGAGCTGAGGCCGAGGAGTCGCGGAGTTCCGGCAGCCGCGCCGGATGGTTTTGCAGCCATGACTCCAACATCGCGAGCGCCCAGGCCTGATATGTGGAGAACCCGCCCGACGAGCGCTGTCGTTGCATGAACCGACCGATCGCCTCGGCACCCAACGCCTCGCGCAGTCGGCTATCCTCCGATTCAAGCAGGCGGCTCGCGACGTCAAGCAGCTCTTCGCGGCCCCATCGCGACATCGGGATGCCGAATCCCTGCTTGGGCAGGTCAATGAGGTCTCGCGGCAGATATCGATACGCGAGTTCCCGGAGAAGAACTTTTCCTCGATTCTCGGAATAGAGTAGCTGACACGGCAGCCGCTCGGTAAACCTCGCGAGCTCAAGGTTGAGAAAAGGTGTCCGCACTTCCAACGAGTGCTGCATACTCATGCGATCTACCTTGGGTAGGACCGCTCCGGGCATGTAATTATCCACGTCCGTCTTGCGCAGCAGACAAGGGAGCAGAGGGGAGGACTGGTTAAGCTGCCCACGAAGACTTGCAAGATGTTCAGCGATACCTTCAGGAACAAACCCGAACAGTTCGTGCACGTGCTCTTCTGTGGAGACAAGAATGCGGTTCGAATAGTAGGCGGTGCCCGCTCGCCATCCAGGACGTCTGCGGCGAGCATGCTCATCGGCCTCCTCGAGAGTCGCGAAATAGCGTCCATAGCCGCCGAACATTTCGTCGCCGCCGTCACCAGAGATGGCGACAGTAACCTGCTCCCGGGCAAAGCGAGAAAGAAGGTAGGTAGGCAGGCAGGAACTGTCACCATTCGGCTCGTCCAGCAGTCGCCCTATGCCCCGAAGAAAGTCACTAGTGTTCGGCGCGAGAATCCGCTCGTAGTGCTCGGTTCCGAGGTGACGCGCGAAAGCTTCAGCCGCCTCGTGCTCACTCTCCGGGGCACCTTCGAAACCGATCGAAAAAGTCTTAAGGGGGACACCAAGCTTACGACGCACGAGCGCGCAAACTGTCGATGAGTCGACTCCCCCCGACAGAAACGCTCCCAGCGGGACGTCAGAGATCATGCGGCGCTTTATGCTCCGAACAAGAATGTCTTCCAGTTCGTCGGCGAGCTCCGGCAATGGCCGCCCATCAAAACCGGATGCACCCGGCTGAAACTCGAAGTACCTACCGATCCGAATTGGCTCCCCGGCACGCACAATCAGCCAGTGTCCGGGTGACAGCTTCTTCACGTGTCGATAGATCGTCCGAGGTGCTCCGATGTACTGGAACATCAGGACCTCGGCCATTGCATCGACATTCACTTCACCGTCGAAGTGAGGTATCCGTTCAAGTGCCTGCAGCTCGGAGGAAAAAGCGAACCCTCTACCGGCAAGCTCCATGTAATAGAGCGGCTTTTCGCCGAAGGGATCACGCGCCAGGATCAGATCGCCGGATCCCCGGTCGAACGCCGCGAACGCGAACATGCCGTCGAGCTTGGCAAGTCCCTCGATACCCCAATGGGCGATGCTTGCCAGCAATACCTCCGTGTCCGTACGGCCACGAAACTGCATGCCTTCCGCTTCGAGTTTGGGCCGCAGCTCGAGGAAGTTGTAGATCTCCCCGTTGAAGGAAATCACCCACCGACCATCGACACTGATCATCGGCTGACGGCCAGCGTCGGACGTATCGATAATGCTTAAGCGGCGATGTCCGAGGAAGCATAGGCCACGGGGGTCGCTCCATGTCCCTCCGGCGTCTGGGCCGCGATGAGTCATGGAATCAGTCATCTCGCGTAGTGTTGCGGCTGCCTGCGTCGTGTCGGCGAAGGCTGACCCTATATTAAATAAACCGGCAATGCCGCACATTCACGGGCTCCTATTCGCTGATTTCGTGCTTTCGAGCTACCGCTACAAGGGTTCCACCGAATCCAATGTGCCTATGTTTCGGATCTTCCGCTGCATCCAATCCGCCGATATCGCCAAAAAGCTCTATATATTTGCCAAGTGCGCGAGTGACGTTTGGGGCCGCAAAGACGCTTTTCTGTTGTTGGAGTCCCCTGAGCTCCGCAACCATTCCCGCGATCCGCCGCTTGAGCTCCTTCAGCTCCTCCAAGGGCTCCCTGGTCTCGGAGAAATCGACGCTGTGCAACTCTTCACAACGTAACCCGTAGTCAGACAGGAGTGCCTCGAGTTCATTGGGAGAAAAACTGCGCACATGACCCCATGGGTGAAACAGATGCTTGCAGATTGGGCAATACCTGGCTGCCCCCATTAGGTCTTCTTGATCAGGTGTTGTCACGATCAAAATCCCGCCTGGTTTAAGCGTCCTGGCTAGCGCGGTCATAACACCGGGTCGTTGATCGTCAAACAGATGCTCGATGACCTCCGAGAAGAAGACACAATCGTATTTATCGGGCTCCAATTCTGAAACTGCACCCAAAAAAGAGCCGTCAGTGCATTCCAAGTTTTGCGGGTTCCTGTCGGGTGCCACGTTCGGTTCATAGTATCCAACTCTCAGCTCCCTACTTAGCAGCTCCCTAACAAGATAAAGATTGTGACCGGCGCCGAAGTCCAAGATCGAGCCTTCACGCTTTAGGTGCTTCTCCACAAGGTCAACGAGAAAGGGGGCCGCAAAGCGCGAAAATGCGATATTTGCGAGAAATTCACTACCACCAAGATCGCGCCAAAATCTCTCGGAAAGTTCCGGTGTCCACTTGAGAATATTCATCTATCTTTTCAAAAACCATTCAGGATTCGTGTTGTCCGGCCGATTTAGCGCCAATGCGTGGCGCATCCAGACCGTTCTCTCACCGTAGCTGTTTCAATCGACATGGTATTGGTGGGGACGTGCCGACTCGTATGATCCGGTGCAGCGGGGATGAAAAAAATATCTCTCACCCCTCCATTGTCGCTAGTGTAGTGTCCCTTAAATAACTTCACAGTTAAGCCGCCTTCTTTTTTCCCTCGGGGCAGGGTGGATCTGGGCTTGATCTGCTCCATCTTGACCCGCGCCCGCTCGATCTTCTTGATGATGTCCT
>JBOIEG010001105.1:0-1222 GCA_050740915.1 Gammaproteobacteria bacterium
GCAGGTAGGGTGTGTCACGATCGCATTGACGGAAGTGGCTCATGCACGCTCGCTCATTGAATCCATTGCCGATCCGATCGGTTTGCACATCAAAAGTTCCGCCTTAAGTCCGACAGGCTCCTAGGACGAGCACTGCCGCATCTGTAGCAAGTGCAGAAGCAACCCGCTCTGCGGTGGCTTTGGCGATTGTTGCAGCTATGCTCGCATTCATAGCGCGTGGATTCGTTTTGTCCGGACGCCAGCGAAAACCGGAAACGTCTCCACGATCGTCAACCGTGATGCCGCGGGCAGATAACAATTCCATCAAACCAATCGCGCGGAGAGCGGCCGGGGCCTTTTCTTGACCGGGCGCGTATGCTCCTGCGCTACTTGGCGCGCCAATGACCGATAGACGACTAGACATGGCTGACCTCTACAGGATGTCTCACTGCACAGCGTTGCATGTAGCGGCCCAACGAAACAAGATCAGCCGCGCCGGACAAGAGGGCTTGGAAAGGCGACGGCGATCTACGGCGTCGGCTGCAGCGCATGGTTGGGCAAAGGCGCCTGAAGTATCCCACCACGGAGTTCCCGGGACAAGCAGGGCTTGGCCATGGCGGTTCTCAAATGGCGTTTGATGGGGGCCCATGGGCTATCTGCCGCCTTCACCGTCGATGCGGGCTACGAAGCCTTTGCTGTTTCTGCCTTCTGCCTTTTGAAGTCCAACGCCGGGCATGAGCCGCTGCCGGAAGCGGGAGCGACGTAGGAGCGGACGCTGGAGGCAGTCGGCTCCATGCCTTTTAGAGGGTGGTGAGCTGCCCTTTCTCACAAAGACATGGAGCGTCATGTGGTGAAGCACGGTAAAGGTGTCCGGGGCGATGGCTTCGAGGAGCCTGTCGTGCTCGGCATCAAAGCGATCGACCTCCGCCGTCGATAAACTGGCGCCTACCCCTCGGCACGCTCTGATGCGGCCACACCAGTCCTCGCGTGTGAACTCGAGCGGCGCCTGCACGACATGAAAGGTGCGCAAATCAAAGTAGTTGCGTGCCCACGCAAACATGGGGGGCATCGTGCCCTTATACCCCGCACTTTTCCAATCCGGATTGTACTTCAATACTAGTGTAGTGTCCCTTAAATAACCTTACAGTTAAGCCGCCTTCTTTTTTCCCTCGGGGCAGGGTGGATCTGGGCTTGATCTGCTCCATCTTGACCCGCGCCCGCTCGATCTTCTTGATGATGTCCT
>JBOIEG010001106.1:0-2933 GCA_050740915.1 Gammaproteobacteria bacterium
AGATCGCGTCATCCGGCTCATCACGGTGGCGGTGTTCGCACGCGGCCATGTGTTGCTCGAAGGCGATGTGGGGGTGGGCAAGACTACCTTACTGCGGGCCGTGGCGCGCGGACTGGGTGGCACCTACGAGCGCATGGAAGGCACGATCGACCTCATGCCCGGCGATTTGGTGTATTACACCTATATCAACGAACAGGGCAGGCCCTGCGTAGACCCGGGCCCCCTGGTCAAACACGGCGAGGCGCTCTCGATCTTCTTCTTCAATGAGATCAACCGAGCCCGCCCGCAGGTACACTCGCTGCTGCTCAGGGTCATGGCGGAACGCAACGTGGCGGCCTTTAACCGCGTCTATCATTTTCCGCATCTGCAGGTGTTCGCAGATCGCAATCGCGTGGAAAAGGAAGAAACCTTCGAGCTCCCGGCAGCCGCCCGCGATCGATTTCTGATGGAGATCGCCATGGAGCTGCCCGAGGACACGGAGATCCGGCGGGCGCTGATGTTCGACCCGCGTTTTCACGATGTCGACAAGCTCCTTGATGAGGTGGACCATGGCATATTGCCTTATAGCGAGCTCAACGAGTTTGCCGCCACGCTTCAGGGCGAGATCCGCGCGAGCAGCGCCTTGCAAGACTATGCCCTTCACCTCTGGCAGGCCACCTGTTGCCCGAAGGACTATGACATCGCTATCGACGGCATCGACATGGACCAACTGGTGCAGGCGGGCGCCAGCCCCCGCGGCATGAGCATGCTGGTGCGCGCTGCGCGCGTGCACGCCTGGCTCAACGATCGCGCAATGGTGGTGCCGGAGGACCTGCAAAGCGTCTATTTCGAGGCCATCGCCCACCGGGTTTTTTTCAGCTCCGTCCATGAGTTCCGGCGCGGACCGCTGGTGCGCGAGCTGCTGGATAAAATCCTTCACACCGTCGCCGCACCTTAGAGGTTGTGAATAAATCTACCGCGCATCCCGATCGCTACGATTTCTTCACAACCTCTTAGCTCAAACTCAATCGGCGCAACGATGACCGGATACGCCGCGCGATTGCAAGAAAGCCGCATCCAGGAATTTCACTACCGGCTCCGCTGGCGTTCCCAAGCCGTTCATCCCGGCTATCACAAGGGCGTGCAGTCAGGCCCAGGACAGGACTTTCGCGCCTACGAGCCGTTGTTTAGGCATCCCGATGCGCGGAGGCTCGATCTACGCATGAGCCTCAGAGACCCTTTTGGGATGCCCCATGTGCGAGTCTTCAATCAGCGCAGCACGGTCCCTGTGTATGCCGTCGCCGATCTCTCGGGCTCAATGGGATCCCTGGAAGATAAAGGGAAGCTTCAACTGCTTGCAGAGTTTACGGCCGCGGCGGCACTGTCAGCCTATCGTACTGGCGACCCATTCGGCTTTATCGGCTGCAATACTGCCGTGCGGCGTGATCTCCTGCTGCCCGCTGTCCATCGAGCCGGTGCCGCCTGGGACCTGGCCGATCGGCTGTCCACGCTGCACGTGGAGGCGGCTGGCGCGGCGGGTCTACGCGAGGCGAGCGGGTATGTGTCGGTGCGGCGGTCCCTGGTGTTCCTGGTGTCTGACTTTCATCTGCCGTTCGCGCTTATCGAAGAGGTGCTGGCCTCGTTCTCCCGGCACGCTGTGGTGCCGATCGTGGTATGGGAGTCCGCGGAATACTGGCAACTGCCGGCCGTGGGCCTCGCCCGGGCGCGGGACAGAGAGACGGGCGCGACCCGGACATTGTTGTTCCGGCCGCAGTTGCACGAACGGTTCCAAGCCGCGTTCGCTGAGCGTAGGCGCGGTCTCACCCGGCTCTTCATAGCCCACGGGTGTGCGCCATTTTTTCTCATCGATCGGTTCGAGGCAAACAAGTTGACGGAGTATTTCCTCCAATAGTGATGGGGGTTCGAGCAATGAAAATCGGTGCTCGTGATCTGGGCTGGCACACCACGTTGTCAATAGCTTGTATTTTTACAGTGTGTTTCCCCTCGCTGGCCTCGGCTGCCCAATCTCCCATCGAGCGCTTCGATTTCCTCACCCCAAGGCCGTTCGGATACCTCATCGGGGATGTCATTCGCCACGAGATCCAACTGGACCTGAAGAAACCCTATGCATTGCAGAAAGGCTCGATCCCGACCGCGGGAAACCTCAATTACTGGCTGGAGCTCCGCAACGTAGCGGTAGAGGAAATGGAGCAACAGGCCGCCAATCGCTACCGAATCCTGCTCACCTATCAGACCTTCTATGCCCCTGTCGGGGTGAAAGCGCTTTCCATCCCTGCCTTCCGGCTCGTCCTGAGTCGCCCTGATCAAATCCTCAATGTGCCGATACCCGCCTGGGAGTTTACGATGTCGCCTTTGCGGGAGCTTGCCGTCCGCACCGAAGGCGGCCGGGAATACGTGCGCCCCGACGCCAAACCGCGACCGATAGACGCGCGCGGCCATGGGATCCGGTTGATCCTGTTTGCGGCTGTTACAGCCGCGACCCTGCTCTATACCCTGTGGCGCTACGGGCAGTGGCCGGGCCGGCGGCGCAAACCCTTTGCCCGTGCGAGCCGAGAGCTTCGGCGCTTGCGTCGGGGGGCTATAGATCTCACCGTGTACAAGCAAGCTTTACAGGCGATCCACCGAGCCTTCAACGAGACCGCCGGCGCCCCGATTTTCCCAGGAAGCCTACAACAATTCGTACAACAACGCCCTGCCTTTCTTCCGCTGATGGGGGAGATCGAAGCATTCTTTGAACGCTCCCGAGATCTCTTTTTCGCTGAAGGCCTCGGAGCTTGTGAAGAAACCGTCGCGAGCGACGCGAGAGCTAGTGTAGTGTCCCTTAAATAACCTTACAGTTAAGCCGCCTTCTTTTTTCCCTCGGGGCAGGGTGGATCTGGGCTTGATCTGCTCCATCTTGACCCGCGCCCGCTCGATCTTCTTGATGATGTCCT
>JBOIEG010001107.1:0-1012 GCA_050740915.1 Gammaproteobacteria bacterium
AGACCAGAGCCAGAGCGCGGTCGCCTCGAGCAGCACCGACCAGGCGATGCCATACGGCCCGAGCTTGCCCGACCAGAAGGCGATCCCGTGCGCCTGGATGAGCCCAATCGCGCCGATGAGGACGACACAGGGCCCAAGTCGTATCACTCTCTCCATGGGTTCTCCTTGGCCGCCTCCGCAGGCGGCTTTTGTGGTTGACACCCCCAAGATGGCGGAATGAGGCAACGCCTCCATCCGGGGATACAGGGTGCTGTTTCCGTGAACAGCAAGGGCGCCACGGATCACCGCCGTGGCCACGGTACGAACGCCTTTCCGAACGTCTCGGACAGAGACTTTGGGAAAGGCCCCGTCTGATCCGGGCAACGTGAATGCGCGCGTCCTGGGGCGATGGCCCCGCAGACGCACAGAGAATGGCCTTCCTGTAGCCACCTCTCGGGCCGCTTTCGGTAAGCAGGCGGTCGACGTGAACGGGCCATACCGGCCACGGCGAATGGCGAGAGTACCGTGCGGTATGAGGGTGCATACGGGAAAACACGCCGACATGCAGGGAGCGATAGGCTTCCCGTGGGGGCTAAAAGAGTTGCCGCCGTTTTTTCACGGACGGCGGCGGGGGTGAAGCACACGAGGAGCGAGCTCCTCGTGTTATCGGGGCCTCGGCATTCTGTCGAATGCCGGCGCACCTACGACATGGCCCGAAGGTGCTAAAGGGCGCTGATCCTGAGATCAGCAAGGGCGCCTATTAACGACAGGCAGTCGGTGAAACTCGCTTGGGACAGCCCTCGAGCACGAGGCTCTCCAAAGCGGGCTATAGCCGATCCGGCCGGGGATCCCTCCCCAGCCGAACCGTATCCCCTCACGCCGCGGCGTGCGCTCGTCCTTGGGGTGCTTGCGTCTCTTCCCGGGCCTTCGGGCGAACGACGTATTCGCCCTCCACCTTGGCCCAGTCGATGCGCAGAAGACGGGCCTTGAGGCTCACGCCCGTCTGGCCCTGCTTCTCACCGTTCTGGTAGGT
>JBOIEG010001108.1:0-1926 GCA_050740915.1 Gammaproteobacteria bacterium
CGCTACCGGGATATGCCAACTACAAAATGCTCTCCGGGCTCGTGCTGAGCCCTGATGCTATTCCGTACACGCGCTATTTGAACTTCGACAAGGCCCTGATCGGGCTGTTCCTTCTCGCTTATTGCCACGGGTTGCTGAGCGCAAGACGTGAATGGGCAACGATGCTGAAGGCAACGATCCCGCGGGCGATGGTAGTGGCCGGGGGCGTCTTGGCTTTGGGGCTTGCCATGGACTATGTGCGCTTTGATCCGAAGTGGACCTCGCTATTCTATCCTTGGGCCTGGTCGAACCTCTTTTTCACTTGCCTCCCGGAAGAAGCGTTGTTTCGGGGATTCATCCAAAACCAGCTCGAGCGTCTGTTTGCCGGCCTCCAGTACGGAGGGGTCCTGGCGATAGCCATAGCCTCCTTGCTGTTCGGTTTGGAGCATTATGCGGGTGGGCTGACCTACGTACTGTTAGCGACCGTGGCGGGAATGGGTTACGGCTGGGTATATCAAAAAACCGGTCGCATCGAATCGAGCATCCTCGTGCATTTTTCAGTCAACGCCCTCCATTTCGTGTTCTTTACTTATCCGGCGCTGAAGCATTAGAGGGGTTTGGGAGCAGAAACCGCTACATCGACCGCTCTCTCCCCACTGGGCAGCGGTATCATGACGCGAAAGGTTGACCCGACGCCCTCCTGGCTTTCCACCGTGATCCGGCCGCCCAACATTTCGCAAAAACGCTGCGTGATCGCAAGCCCCAGCCCCACACCCCCGTACGCGCGGGCCTCACCCATGTCGGCTTGGAGGAACGGCTCAAAAATTAGCTTCTGGCGGTCTTGGGGTATGCCGATGCCGGTGTCCGATACGGTGACCGAGAGCACATCGGCCGTGCAGGCCACAGCGAGGTGCACCTGCCCGTTCTCGGTGAACTTGCAAGCATTGGAGAGGAGATTGAGGACGATGTGGACGAGCTTGCCTTCGTCAGTCACAACGGTCGCCTGACCGGCCACGGTGGCGCGCAAGTCATTCTTGTTCTTCAACAGCATCGGCTGCACGGCGGAGGACACCCGGTTTACCAACTGCGCCACATCGACGGTGCTTAGGGTGACATCGGACTTGCCCGCCTCCGCTTTGGCATAGGTGAGGATCTCGTCCATGATGCCGAGCAGGTCGCGACTCGTATCGAGCACGACACCAAGGCGTTGGATGGCCTCCTCGGTATGCTCGATGAAGTGGAGTTCCTCGATGGTGAGCTCGGTGTGACCACCGATCGCGGTCAACGGCGTGCGGATCTCATGGCTCAGGATGGACAAGAACTCGGATTTGACCCGGCTCGCCGTCAAGGCTGCATCCCGGGCCTCCCGCAATTCGGAGATGCGGATTGCGATCTCGGACTCGAGGATCGCCCGGTTGTTCTCGATCTGGGCGATCATCTGGTTGAAGACAGTCGCGATGTCCCGGGTCTCAGCCGGCCCCGCGACCTCGGCCCTTACGCCTTTTTGATCGCCTCCAGCACGTTTCATGATCTGCACTAGCCCGCTGAGCGGTTCTGTCAAACGCTGAAATCGGGCGTTGATCCAAGTGACCAGGAGCACACCGAACACCCCCGCCAAGAGCATGTTGATGCCGAAGATCATGCCCGTCAAACCGACCACGGGCGCCTTGTCGAGCGTCACATGGACGTAGCTAAGCCGAGCGTTCTCCAGGGCATAGGCAGGCGATGCGGGGTTGAACGGCGAGGCAGACGGGTGCGTCTCGACCGGAACCAGGAAATGGAAGTATTCGCCATCTTCCCACTGAGCACCCGGCATGTTTTGCCCTAGGAGCCTGTCGGACTTAAGGCGGAACTTTTGATGTGCAAACCGATCGGATCGGCAATGGATTCAATGAGCGAGCGTGCATGAGCCACTTCCGTCAATGCGATCGTGACACACCCTACCTG
>JBOIEG010001109.1:0-1825 GCA_050740915.1 Gammaproteobacteria bacterium
GCGAAGGAAGGTCGCGTTCCGCCGGAGCGCAGGAACCGCAGTGTATATTGAAATACATGAGGATTCCGAGCACCGCCGGAACGCGAGATCCCGAGCGCAGTAGGTTTTTTCACAAACTCTGAGTGATGCGTTCATGCAGCAGGTTGCGGTTGGGAAGTTGGGTCAAAGAGTCATGGGTCGCGAGGTACGACAATTGTGCTTCATGGCTTTTACGCTCCGTGATGTCACTGGCGACGCCATCGAATCTCACCGGCCGGCCCTCCGGGCCAGAGGCGACGACCACCCGGTCCTCCAACCAGCGTATCTCGCCGTCTGGACGGACAATACGGTACTGAATAGTCATGCTCCCTTTTTCGACCAACTTGAAAAGCATCCCGATGACCTGTCCCCGATCCTGCGGATCAACGATGTCAAAAAAAAAAGTCCGGCATCGTCATAGAATGCCTTAACCGGCCGACCATAAATCCTCTCGGCCGCGGGGTTCAGGTAAAGCGTTTGGTAGTGGTCCGCGGAGATGGACCAGACGACGTTATCGATAGTCGCCAAGATGGCCTGAAGTCGTTCTTCGGGCATCATTTGCATACAAGCATAGGAAGTCGGATGCGATCTTGCAAAAAAGCGCACGCTGAGCCGCGTATTCGAAGCCAGGCTTCCGCCGCCGTAGGAGAGTTTACCCGACCGCCCCGGCACAGATCTCGGCGTGCGGACACCGCGAGGCTGGGTCTTGGACATAGCGGATCAATTGCAGAAGGGTTACGGCGAAGGCCGGTAACCCAACCGACTATCGACGACTCGCAAGCCCAAGTACTGTTCTATCGGGTCGAAATCGCGGTCCGCGTGGAGCAGACAGTAATCGTGCAGCAAACAAAAGGTAGCGATCATTACGTCGATAGTCTTGCGCACGGTGACTCCCTCGGTTCGCAGCGCCCGGTAATTGCGAGCGCTTTCGACCGCCACCTTGCGGTCCAGCATTTCCCGGAAATCCAGAGACTCCAGCAAGGCGCGTGCTTTCCTGAAATCCGCGTCGTTTCGGAATCCTTGCAGTACTTCGGTGAGCGTAATGTCGCCCACGATGAGTATCTGCTGACCGAGCAGAGCGTCGAGCGTATTGGTCTCGGGTGTCAGGCGACCGTTGAAATAGTCGATCCACACC
Source organism: Gammaproteobacteria bacterium (assembly GCA_050740915.1). GTDB lineage: Bacteria > Pseudomonadota > Gammaproteobacteria > JBOHHR01 > JBOHHR01 > JBOHHR01. The sequence continues at coordinate 1,154 of JBOIEG010001109.1, forward strand.
GACGCATCCACAACCATCATCGGTCGCGGCGCATCTCGTCCAGGTTGCCTTCCCAGCGCAGCTTACCGCGCAGCTTGCGCAGACGTTCCTGTTGCTTGAGTTTGACCAGGAGTTGCAAGCCTGCCTCAACCGTTTCTCGCTTGCTCTTGAGTCCCGCCAGCTTCATGGCACGTTCCATCAGTTCGTCATTGATCACGATGTTGGTTCTCATCAGGCCCCTCACCATGTGTAGCAATCTCGTATACTATACACACATCAGGCCGTCGATGCGACTCCACTTGTTCCGGGGGACAGACCGCGATTATGCTTTAGGAGCCTGTCGGACTTAGGACGAATCTACTGCGATGGTGGGAAATCGGTCCATTTTTCCGATCATTTTCGTTAAATAGAACTCGCTATTCGCCTCAAATGATCGAAAAACTGTCCTCGATTTCCCGCGTGCCTCGCTACGATCTTCCAACTCCGACAGGCTCTTAGGCTTCCACCACCACGCCCAAGCGTCTGGCCGTGTACTCCCCCACGTTTAAATAAATTATGGTATATTTACACTAGTGTCCCAACGTTAATCGAACAAACTCAACTGGTTAGATAATTCGAGAGGAACTTGTTGCGCTACGGTGAGCGTAAGCAATTGATCCAATGGAGTTCGCTCGAACATGGTCAAGCTGAGGA
>JBOIEG010001110.1:0-3072 GCA_050740915.1 Gammaproteobacteria bacterium
CGAAGGAAGGTCGCGTTCCGCCGGAGCGCAGGAACCGCAGTGTATATTGAAATACATGAGGATTCCGAGCACCGCCGGAACGCGAGATCCCGAGCGCAGTAGGTTTTTTCACAAACTCTGAGTAGAAGTAGCTCTGGAAGTCGCGCTCGTAGATCCGCGTCATTTGCTGGGCCATCGTCGGCACCATCGAGTGCTCGTCGTAGACCCCCGCCAGCCGCAGAATGACGTAAGGGATCCGTTTGTGCTCCGCACGGATCACTGCTTCAGCGGCGGCTTTCGATTTCGGATAAGCCCAGCGCGGTTCGATCGGCTGGTGCTCGTCGATGCGCTCGCCGGGGCGGCAAGGCGCGTGCACGAGCATAGTGCTCGAATAAACGAATTGCTTGACTTCGAAGTCCTGCAGCGCTCGCAGAAGGCGCCATGTGCCCTCGACATTGACAGATTTGTACAGCGGGTTGTCCTCGCCGATAAAGTCGAAATAGGCAACGAGATGGATGACGCTGGCGATGCGCGACCCGAACGCGTCGCGGAACTTGCGCAATGCCAGCTCGACTGCGGCATCGGACGTGAAATCGGCCTCGAACACCGGGAAGTCGACGTCCTCTGCCTTAAGGTCGAGCCCGACGATCCGGTAGTCGCGACCGAGCGCCTCGCCGAGCGAACGGCCGAGGTTGCCGGTTGCGCCGGTGATGAGGACGATCGGCCTCAGGTCTGAGTCTGTCATCGGCCAATCCTCACCGGTAGCCGATGCCTATTACGTAATCCCGCAGAAGCGACGCTTCATACTTTTCTTCTGCCATCAGCGCGCGAAGCGCATCTCGCGCATTGACGACGCCAGACGGTTTGGAGTTCTCGTCGACGACGGGGATGTGTACGAAGCTGCGCTTCTCCATCATCGACAAGACATCGGGCAGGGAGTCGGTCGGGCGGCAGTAGGCGACATCTCGGGTCATCACGTCTGCGGCCACGGTCGTGCAGGCGCTTTCCCCGCAACGACCGAACTGCTGGACGATATTCGTTTTAGTGATGACACCCACCATCGCGCCATCGGAAGCACAGACGACGACAAGGCTGATCTGCGTGTCCGAGAGCCTCTTGACGATCGTCGCCGCTATCGTCGATCCCACCGCGATCGCCCAGATCCTCGCCCACCTCGGCTTGTCCGCTCGGGCACCGCCGCGGCGACCCGCCCGGCCAGGCGATCTCCTCGCAACGGCCTGATCGCAAAACCACACCCCGTGCCCTCCAATTCAGCTCTCTGAGCCGACGGCCCCTCTTAGTCCGCACCCACGCGCGACGCCAAAACGCCCCGAAAATTGGCGTCTCGGACTGAGCAAAGGCCCGCAAATCCCCCGCTTCTGGTCAGAGACCTCGCGTCATTGACAGCTCATAGGTTCAGCCGTAGCTTTCCTTGGCAGAAAAAAGCGCTATTCGCACAGCTAACAGGTCCAGTCGTATCTTTCCTCTTGAAGAAAAAGGGAAATACAGCTCTAGGTCGCGCGCCACATTTCAGATACGCATAACGCCTGGTTGGGCGGCAGCGCGCGGCGGCCTAGCTGAACTTCGACTCGATCTGTGCAAAGAACGCCTCCGACAATGCCTTGAATCCAGGCTGCGTGACTCTGATCTTGTCTCCGATCTTGATGTCCAGAACGGACTTGGACGGGTCGTATTTAATCGTCTTATCCGCCTGCAGTGTCCCATCATTGGCCATCAATGAGGCACTGATCATCCTAACTTCGTTGAGAGGATTGCCGTCCTTTCCTTCTTTGCCTCTGGCCCTGTGCATAAAGTGACTCTCGAGCGCGAGAACCATGTTAGCGAAGAAGTGCGGCTCAAACTCCGCAGCGGCATCATGCGCGGACATGCTCGCGCCTGCCTTCAGGCGATCGTATGAAGAGAGCTGCTCCTCGATCCTTTTTCGACAGGCCTTCACGTACTTTTTGTCGTAGCTATTAGCGCACAGCATTCGTACTCTCCCTTCTAGCCGTTCGTCGGAATCTAGCGCCGACCATTCTCTGCCGCCCAAACGAGCGCAATGAGCAGCCGTCGAGGAGCGGTGCGACGAGGGGATCGGCAAGCCCCGCTCGCCGACGGTCTGCTCGATTGCGGGGTTGGGCGTCATTCGCGCTCCAGTGCTTGTGCCAGCTTCTGCAATCCGGTTTTCCATTGCTCCTTGACTAGCGCGACGGCTTCGGAACTAGGAAGTTTGGCGATCTCGACGACAATGGAGGTCTTGCCGTTGGGCTTGACTTGCAAGAACGCCGCGACTTTCGCGCCGTCCTTAGAATTGAAACGAATCGTATTGTAGGGCGTAGCGCTACGGACTTCGAGTCGGACCGGAGCCCATTTGTTTCGCATCCGGTCGTTGAAAATACGCTTATAGATTTCCGACGATTCGGCGCTCAGTATCTTCGAAACGTTGGCGGTGAATGTGCCATCGCTGCGACCGAATAGCTCTCGTTTGCCGCGAAGTCGTTCGTAGCCTACGGCTACTGCCTGCGACCACCACCCACCGGCGTCGTGCAATTTGGCGACTAGGCGTGCCAGGTCGGTATGCGAGAGTTTGCTGGCGCCCCTGGCATCGAGCAGCAGGCACCATTCCTGCCAGTCTCGCTTGGTCGCTTCTTTGACAGTAGCATCACTGCATGGCGGAGCGACAGATTGGGTCATATGCGCTACTCCAATGTGTGATGTGACGCCTCCGCGGTAGGGACGCCGGTTACCCGGCGCCCCCCGCACAGACCCCGGCGTGCAGTTTTTCCGCACCGGGTTCCTTAGTTGTACTCGCTTCCGCGATGCAAGAACAAAGCATCAAGCAAACACCCGCCGGCGCAGAACTTCCGTAATACAAGGCACCGCTATGTTGGCAAAGTCTAAGAGGCGCATAAACCGCGCCCAAGAGAAACTCCGTCGCTGACTTCTGCGGTTGAGCCATTTGAAGGTACAGGCGATGGCCCATTGGTAGAAGCGGTACAGCGAGTGAGAATTCCCGCGTACTCCATAGTAGTTATAATGCCCCTGTAAACGGATATTCAAACGTTGGAAGAACACCCGCCCAGGCAGATGCCG
>JBOIEG010001111.1:0-1025 GCA_050740915.1 Gammaproteobacteria bacterium
CGCCGCTCCCCCGGGGAGTCCTCCCGCACCAGGACCACCACCTCCTCCACCCCGGGGTGCCCCCCCAACACCGCCTCAATCTCCCCGAGCTCAATGCGAAAACCCCGCACCTTGACCTGATGGTCGAGGCGCCCCAAAAACTCCACGCTGCCATCGGGGAGGTAGCGCGCCAGGTCCCCGGTCCGATACAGCCGCGCCCCAGGAAGCGCACTGAAAGGGTTGGGTATAAAGCGCTCTGCAGTCAACTCCGGACGATTCAGATAGCCCCGCGCCAGGCCTGCACCCCCTATATACAACTCCCCTGGCACACCTATTGGTACTGGATTTAGCCCCCCATCCAGAATATATAACTCCGTGTTGGCAATCGGACGGCCAATAAGGACATCGCCCGACGGGGGAGAGCCAGGAGGGACTTCATAGACGCAGCATCCCACCACGGTTTCTGTTGGACCGTACTCATTGATCAAGCGGGTGTTTGGGGCATGCTGACACCAAAAGGCGAGGCTCTCACCGTGCAGCACCTCCCCTCCAATAATCAGCGCATTGCTGCTCCCAGCCGCCTCCTCAGGTGTGAGCGAGTGGCGGAGCATGTCCACATGGACAGGTGTAAGTTTGACCAGGCTGAAACCTTTCTCGTGCCGCAGCACCCTCACAAGCGCCTCGGGTCCCTCATGTTCCGGAAGGAGCATAACCGTGCGTCCCACCATCAGCGGAGACCATAGGCTGGTGACCGTTAGATCAAAGCCAAGCAAAGAATGAACCGGTGCTCCACCACCTTCTGCTACGGCATACGCGCACGTACACCACGTTAAATAATTGGTAAGCCCGCGGTGGATAATCATCGCTCCTTTTGGCCTGCCGGTGGACCCCGAGGTGTAGATCACATAGGCGAGGTGCTCAGAGCTCACTGAGCGGGGCGGATTACCCTCAGGCCCCCGGGCAATCCTCCCCCACTCCCTATCGAGGCAGAGGACCTGCGCTCGGGTCGGGGGCAGGGCGGGGGCTAAGGACCCCTGGGTCAGGAG
>JBOIEG010001112.1:0-1966 GCA_050740915.1 Gammaproteobacteria bacterium
GATCGGCGAATCCCTCGATCACCGGTAGGAACTCGCGGTGGTTCTGCGGCCACCCATGCATGCAGAGGACGACCGGTCCCTTGCCGACCGTCACATAATGCAACGTGACGCGGTTCACGGTCGCCCGTTTGTGAATAAGCGCAATCATCTCTTTCTCCTTTCACAGACCAGGTTCACGGCTTGATCAAAGGCGTGTTTTGTGCGTCGCCATAGCGCGTATCCGTGGGACCGAACCCAGAAATGTGAACGATGACAGGCGTATTTCCCGTGCGCGCGAAATGCAGCCGACGTGATGGTTCCGCATAGAAACTACCTGCGGGGAGCGCCCTTCAGGCCCTTCTCATCAAAATGAGTTCCGTAGCCGAAGTACCAAGTGCCCGAGACAACGGTCGCCACGCGATCATCTGGGTGATCATGGCTTCAATGCGGGTGTTCGCCGGCACTTCCAGTTGAATCGTGTATAAGCCAGGCTGCGTCGGGTCCCCTGCCAGCACGCGCGTCCGAATGCCTGATACTCCGGAAGTACCTACCCCGGGGGCGGTCGCTTTAAGCGCATTAATGTCTTTAGGAGTAAGGCGTCGAATCGAAGCCGTGTCCGGCATGTCACTTATAAATGAAACAACTTCAGGAATGACTTGGCCTGGCGCCTCTTCCATCAGCCAATGACCCGAACCCTTCACGATGATGCCTTTCACATTGTTCGCCACCAGCTTCATTTGATCGATGAGGACCGTGCCGGAGGCCTTCTCCCCGGTCAGAACTAAAAAGGGCATGTCAAGCTTGGTGGCCGAGAAGCCGGCAAAGTCTTTGGCGTCCTGCTCGAAGTTCTTGAAGAGCTCAAAGCCGGCCCGCATGCCGTTATCTCGCGCGTATGCCGCAGCGTAGAGCCGGCGATCCGCCTCGGGAATCGACTTGGTTTTGTCGGCCGCAAAATCGTTCCAGAAATGTTCGAAGTAGAGCCGTTCTCGCCCCTTGACCAGCGCGAGGGGCGTTTCGCCATAGTAAGTGGAAGTGCCAGAGGTCGCGCATCAGCCAGACGCTCTTCCAATCGCCCACACCCGGCAGGAAAGCGTCCATTAAGACAACCTTGCTCACCTCGCCGGGGTATTGGGCCGCATACGCGTACGCCACCATCAGACCGATGTCGTGCCCGACGACCGCCACCGGATGGTCATAAGCGAGTTGATGCACGAGTTCTCGAATATCCTTCGCCATCGTCTTCTTGTCATACCCGCCCGGCGTGCGCTCCGAGCCCCCAATGCCCCGTAGGTCGGGGGCGATCACCGTGTGAGACGTGGCCAGCAACGGCATGAGCGGGATCCACATATGGCTCGTCTGCGCATACCCGTGGAGCAGGACGACGACCGGCCCGCTGCCTCCAACCTTGTAGTTAATCCTGACCCCGTTCACCTTGGTGCTTTTTTCAGTGAAGCCCTTCGGCAAGCGACCGGCGACACCTGTCGCAATATCGTTGGCGTCCTGCGCGAGAGCGGGCACGCCGGCGAGTCCTGCTACCCAAACAAGCACCAGCAACCAGGGCCACCGCGGGCGCGCGACTCTTGCCGACGTGCTAGAAAGGTTCGGTAAAGCATTCATCGCAATTTCCTTAGTAAGTCGTATGCAGGGACACCCATGACACGTAGCGGACCATGATCGACTGTATTTGACTCAATTGAAAGCAACACAAGGATAGCCACCGGTGACGGCAGGATCCCAGTGGTCCATGCTGTCGCGGAAATGCTGCAGGAAAAGGAGCGGTGCGCCGCTTTTGCTTCCAAACCGCCGGTAGGTGTAGCGGATGCCCGTCGCTTCAACGAAGCGGGTGGGAGCGCTGACAGCAGTATCGATCTTCATTTTCGGTCTCCATACACGGGGTAACTGCGCATTGCCGACGCAGACATTCCGCCAGGGGCTTTAACGGACGGCTGGGAGTTATCCGGCCCGTCGCCGATTGTCCTCAGGGTTC
>JBOIEG010001113.1:0-10577 GCA_050740915.1 Gammaproteobacteria bacterium
CGAAGGAAGGTCGCGTTCCGCCGGAGCGCAGGAACCGCAGTGTATATTGAAATACATGAGGATTCCGAGCACCGCCGGAACGCGAGATCCCGAGCGCAGTAGGTTTTTTCACAAACTCTGAGTAGAACTAAATGCAACGAGCTCCAAGGATATTATTTTGGCTCCCCAAAACCGATAGAGGATAGAGCATTGGTATGAATATTTCCAAAAAAAGGGATTTGATCTTTCAATCGGGATAGAGGGAAACCTCACAGCTCCACCGGTGCGTTTTGCGAATTTCAAGCCCCGGGTCGGCATCTGAAACAGGCCACGGCAATGGGTAGCCATGATAGGAGACGGACGCTACGCTACGGTGCGCCGCTCCGTCGCTGGCCACTCTCGGCGTGGCCGCCTCTCCCGGAGTCGGATCCCGCCACCGGCACACCCGGGCGGATGTTGAAAAGAACCATTTCCGCGACCGGAGACCAAGTGCCGTTTTGACGGGCGCTCTCACCGGTAAGAAACAGATTAATTTAATCCTTCGGCGCATGGAGCGAGCGGATCGCTTAGGCTAAACTTGCGCGCCATGAAGGAAAAGGCAAGAGCCGCCGAGCACACGCCGGTGATGAGCCAATACCTGGAGACCAAGGCGCAATTCCCAGACAAGCTCTTGTTCTATCAGATGGGAGATTTCTACGAGCTTTTTTATGAGGACGCGCGCCGCGCATCGGAGTTGCTCGGGATCGTATTAACCACGAGGGGCGCCTCCGCGGGCGAGCCCATTCCTATGGCCGGGGTACCTTTGCACGCGGCCGAAGCGTATCTCGCCAAGCTGATCCGGGCAGGGGAGTCAGTGGTCGTCTGCGAGCAAATCGGTGACTCCAGCATGGCAAAGGGGCTGGTACAACGCAAGGTCACCCGCATCGTGACCCCTGGCACCATCACCGACGAAGCCCTGCTCAATGAACGCTCGGACAACTTGCTTTTGGCCGTTTATCCAGGCGGCGACGGCTATGGGATCGCCAGCCTCGAGCTCTCCAGCGGGAGGTTTCAACTCCTCGAGGTAGACGCGCTGGACTCTTTGGTGAGCGAGCTGGAGCGGCTTAAGCCGGCCGAGATCCTGATCCCGGAAGATTCGCCCCTGGAGGCGCCGATCAGGGGCTACGCCAGGCTGCAAACCACGCCCGCCTGGTACTTTGATTTAGACACGGCGCGGCGCGCCTTATTTTCCCAGTTCGGGATCCTCGATCTCGCTGCTTTGGGGCTGGGTGAGGGCAAGAAAACGCTGGCCGCCGCGGGATGTCTGCTGGAATACGCGCGCGAAACGCAGCGCGCCGCCCTGCCCCACATTCAGCTGCCAAAGCGCATCCTGCCTGATGATCACATCGCGCTCGATGCGAGCACGCTTAAAAATCTGGAAATCCTCCACAGCCTTTCGGGAGAACGGGGCCACACCCTAAGCCACGTCCTGGACAGCACCGTGACGGCCATGGGCAGCCGCCTGTTAAAACGCTGGCTTCAGCTCCCCTTGCGCGATAGACAAGAGATCAGGCTACGCCACTATGCCGTGCAAACCCTGCTCGAGAGCTTACAAATAGACGCCATTCGGAGATCTCTGCGTAACATCGGGGATCAGGAGCGGATCCTAGCGCGGGTAGCGCTGGGTACTTCGCGCCCTCGCGATCTTACTCGCCTTCGGGAGGCACTGGCGAGCTTGCCAGAGCTGCAAGCACTGATCGCACCCATGGATAGTCCTCTGATAAAGCGCCTGGCCGACGCCATCGCCACCTTCCCTGAGCTGCACCGCCTGCTGGCACAGGCTTTGGTAGCCGAACCGCCGGCCTTGGTGCGAGACGGCGGTGTGATTGCGCCCGGTTATGACCCGGGCCTGGACGAGTTGCGGCAAATCAGCCGTCACGCGGGACCCTATCTGGCCGAGTTGGAAACTCGGGAGCGGGTGCGCGCGCAGATCCCCACGCTCAAGGTCGGTTTCAATCGGGTGCATGGCTACTATATCGAAGTCAGCCGTCAGTACAGCGAGCAGGTGCCCTCCGATTATCAGCGTCGGCAAACCTTGAAGCACGCGGAGCGTTTCCTTACCGCTGAGCTAAAGGCGTTCGAAGATCGCGTGCTGAGTGCCGAAGAGCGGGCGTTCGCGAGAGAAAAATACCTCTATACCGAACTGCTGGAGAAATTCACCGCCCCGCTGCCGGCGCTGCAGCGATCCAGCGCCGCCGCCGCGGAGCTTGATGTCCTGGCGGCGTTCGCGGAACGAGCGCATACCTTGAACCTTAGCCCACCGCAGCTCTCCGATATGCCGGAGATCTCGATTGAGGCAGGACGCCATCCCGTGGTTGAACAGCTGCAACAGGCGCCGTTCGTTCCCAACGATCTTTGCCTCGACGAGGAAAGACGCATGCTGATCATCACCGGCCCCAACATGGGCGGGAAATCGACCTATATGCGGCAAGTCGCCCTTATCGTGATCCTCGCTCATTGTGGCAGCTTCGTACCGGCGGAGAAAGCCATCATCGGTCCCATCGATCGCATCTTCACCCGCATCGGAGCCGCAGATGACCTTGCCGGTGGCCGTTCCACCTTCATGGTCGAAATGGCCGAGACGGCCAACATCTTGAACAACGCCACCGGCTTGAGCCTGGTACTCATGGACGAGGTCGGTCGCGGCACCAGCACGTTCGACGGAATGGCGCTGGCCTGGGCCAGCGCCGAGTTTTTGTTAAGCCAAACCCGTTCCCTCACGCTTTTCGCCACCCACTATTTCGAGATGACCCTCCTGGCCGCAGATCATCCAGGGCTTGCGAATGTTCATCTCGACGCCGTGGAACACGGGGATAAGATCCTGTTCACGCACACGGTGAGAGAGGGCCCCGCGAGCCAAAGCTACGGGCTGCAAGTAGCGGCCTTAGCGGGTGTGCCGCAGGAGGTGATACGCGAGGCAAAGAAACGCCTGCTGTCGCTGGAGTATGACCGGGCCACCCCAAACCGATCAACCGAAAGCGCCCAGTTTGGGCTGTTCCAAACCCACCTCTGCGATCCATTAAAGGAGGCCGTCGAGCACCTCGACCCGGACCAGCTTACCCCGCGACAGGCGCTGGAGGCCCTCTATCACCTAAAGGCTTTGGTGAAATAACGCTCGATCTCAAGGACCTATGAAATCGCCCTCTCGCTTCGAAGCACTTTAACTCATCAAATAAAGTAAACCGTAGTGCCAGCGGAAGCTGGCATCCAGGAAACCGGCGTAGGTCCTGGGTACCTGCTTTCGCAGGTATGACGACCTATAGCGTTTTGAGGCCAAATTCAAGACTGGCAAAACGTAAATGAATTTGAACCCGACTTTGACAGCTGCTACGGACACGATCGCTATTTAAGCAGACGGATCAATGCCTTAGAGGTGTTGGCGAAAACACCCATGTACGCAGAGGGTTAGGCGATCTGAAGGAGCGGTGGAGGATTCTTTATTTTCAGGGATTTCAAGTGGTTGAGTGCGTCCTGGGGTGGCTCAGTCAGCTGCCAAACGGTCCCCTTAGGGCTCAACAATTGCGCGAGTTTGATCCGCTTCAAATCATGGCGGATATTGCGCCAGGTATCTGCGCAAGCGGCTAGAGCAAGTTTAACTGTCAGCCGATTTAACTCTGGCATGTGGAATATTAGGGCTCGCGGGATCAACGGTAACTTCTCGGCGACTTGGCGAAATCACGAGATCCATGTCTTCCATAGGCACCGCTCCGAGTAGAACTTCATCACCAAGCACTAAGGCGCCGACATAACAAAAGCGCTTTCCAAAGCTTACTCGAACTGGCCCTACATAAGGAACGTTCATACTCCGTCCATCGGCTACCGATACCTCTCGGATCGACTCTTTTTCGAGCTTGAGTTGTAAGGCAATGTGTTCAGGGATACACAACATTAAAGCACCTGTATCAGCCAGTGCTTTAACCCGAACAGGGTCCAAGTCGGGCTCCCTGGGATTGCTGAGGTCTAGTTCCGCAAACACATGCCCCATGTTGTATTCCCTCCCGTGAATAGGGCCTCTGACCTGCGCGGACCGCTTTATGCTCCGCGACCTTAACCGGCGGGATCGGTATATTCAAACAGCTTAACCACTTTTTGCACACCGCTCACCTGCCTCGATGCTTCGGCCGCTATCCCACCCTCGCGCCGTGTAACCAAACCCATTAAAAACACCACACCCTTCTCGGTCACGACCTTGATCCGGGTGCCGTCGAAATTTCTGATGGTAAGAAGCTTGCCCTTCACGCTCGCGGTGAGCAGCGTGTCGCTGCTGCGTGAGGTCAGAGAGCTTGGCGCGGCGATCGTTATCTCGTCGTACACGCGACGCACCTTGGGGATCCTCCGAATCTGCTCGATCACGCGCTTTTTCAGCTCTGCGGTGGGCGCTTCGCCGCTAACCAGCACCATGTTGTTATAGCTGGTGAAGTTAATATGCGTCTGGCGCCGCAGTTCCTCATCGCGCCGTATCGCATGCCCGGCTTTGAGCTCGATCGCTTCATCGTCCACCACCGTGCCTGTCGTCCGACTGTCGTGGGCAACCGCAGCCCCGGTCGCGGCGCCCCCTACGATCACAGCTGCGCAGCCCTGGAGGGAGAGACAGGTACAAAACAATAATAGGACTGAATAAGCTCTACTCCTCATGAACCCCTCCCAATAAGTGATGATCGATGAGATCGCACAAACAATGGATGACGGTAAGATGCACCTCTTGAATGCGAGCTGTCGAGTGGTGCGGCACACGGATCTCCACATCTTGCTCGGCCAGCATCTCGGCCGCTCTCCCGCCGTCCTTGCCGCTTAACAACACCACCCGCATCCCCCGCTCACGCGCCGCCCCAATCGCTTGAACGATATTTGCAGAATCGCCACTGGTTGAGATCGCCAGCAGGCAGTCCCCCTGTCTACCCAAGGCCCGGAGCTGCCGGGCGAAAACCTCCGCATAGCCATGATCGTTGGCGATAGAGGTCACCGTGGAGCTGTCCGTGGTCAACGCCAGGGCGGGCAGCCCAGGGCGTTCCTTTTCAAACCGGTTGAGCATCTCGGATGAAAAATGCTGGGCATCCGCCGCCGATCCGCCATTGCCGCAGCTCAGCACCTTGTTGTCGGCTAGCATGCAGTTAGCCATCAGTTGCGCGGCCGCGACGATTGGGCCGCTAAGGGCTTCCGCGCTTTGGGTCTTGAGCTCTGCGCTAGCGGCAAAGATCTGCTTCGCGCGTGTCTCTAGGTCCATTAAATCCAACCCGGTGAATGGCGATAAGAAAAGGTGGTATGTTGCTGTTCCTTGAAATAGAGCACACTATTCCGATGGATCAAAATAAGGTAGACAGAGCACTGGGCATTCGAACAGGCTGGTCAAAAGGCGCCTGTCACCCACTCTATACGCGGGTGCGCCCTTAATCCCTCGATCAGTACGGCGTCGAAGCGGCAAGGCGGGTCTTTCGCGCTTGTCCGAAGATAATGTTGCGCGGTTTTCAGCAAGCGCTCTCGCTTGCGGCCGTCTATGGTCTCTGCCGAGCTACCACAGCGCGTGCCTTCCCGATAGCGTACCTCGACGAACACCAAAGCGCCGTCGTGTTCCATGATCAGATCGATCTCCCCGTAGCGGCATTGATAGTTTCGATTGAGCAAGCGCAGCCCCCGCTGCTCCAGATACCTGGATGCCAGCTCTTCAGCCCAGTGACCCGTTTTCTGTGTCGGGCTTAACATCTGGGTACTTCGATTAATTCGAAGTGTCCGACGGTATAGGGATATACCGCGCATGTTTGAAACAAGCAACTGTTTGCAAAATAGAGCAAAACAAAATCGCATTCTTTGCTTTGCGATTCGAAAAATTCCACGGGTGGTGCCTATCTAAGGGTCTTTCGCTATAAAAGTGCCTGAGCTTGCCCATCGACAAACCTTGCCCAGCGTAACTCATGAGACAGGCGCCCGCTTCCATCCATGCCCACCCGCCCCGTTGCCCCGGGAAATTTCGCAAATCGTTCAACTTGGAGCCTCGCGAGCTGCGGAATCAACCGATAAGCATCCATTCCCAAGGCGTATAACCTCAAGAAGTCCGTGGATTGCGGTTGCCCGTCTTGCTGAACCGGGGAATTAACCGTTGCGGATCTGCTGCTATCTGGTAACAGGAACGGCATGTCTGCAAAAACGACCCCTTCTAACCCGCGTTGAGGCCCCTGGTGTTCGGCATGAATATGGGACGTAGCGTAGATCGGCAGGGCGCTTTGGGATCGGACGAGCGGATAGATCTGGCGCGCCTGTTGCGGAAACGCGGCAAGGAACAGGAAAATACGTTTCGCGCCGAACCCTGGATTAGTCACGACTGTTGCTTGATGGACGCTAGCCGATAAGCGATCCACGGCCGCGGTGTCGCCCGCTGCGTCTTGGGGATAAGTTTCACGCCCGAGGATCTCGCCGCCCAAGGATCGATAGCGGGCCCGAAACGCGGCAAACAATCGCTCACCCCAACTGCCATTCGGGGTCAATACGAGCGATCTGGAAAACCCATCCGCCCACGCCTTGCTCGCCACCTGCTCCGCTTCTTGTTCCGGCAACAGACCGAATTGGTATAGGTTGGAGCCCTTGGCTGGCTGTGAACCGGGGAGAGTCCCCAGTTGATTAAGGGCTAAAGTCGGTACTCGCAACGCGCCATGTCCGGCGAGCGCTTGGATCCCGGATTTTTCAAGAGGCCCTATGACGAATTCCGCACCCTCGTCAACGGCGCGCTGGTGCACGGACGCGATATCTCTTACACCCGCATCGTAGAACTTAAGCATCGGGCGGCTTGTGTCCGCGACATCCTCATACCAAGCCGCGATCACGCCGTCCAGGATCGCCGCCGCGGCTGGGGCGAAACGTCCCTCTAAAGGCAGCAGCACTGCCACTTGGCGCGGCCCCCGGATGAGCACTCCTTGAGGGCCGTAGAGCTGATCGAGCACATCTCGGGCGGCGGGATGTGCTGGACGCTGCTGCCTCCACTGGTTGAGCTGTTGCGCGAAACCCGCTCTGTCGTGGCCGTAGCCCTTGGCCAACAGCGCGAGCTCCAACCAGCCGGTTGCCGGCTCTCCGGCGAACGCCGGTATTAGTGCCCGAAGCTTTTCCGGCTTCAGCGCGCCTAATGCGGCCCAAATAGCGCGCCGGTTTTGTGCTCGGGCCGCCTCGCTTGCCAGCAGCGCATCCAATTTGGCGCGTTCGCGCACGACGGCTCCTGCGTTCCCCATCGCCTCGTAGGCGTAAGCACGCGTTTGCTGGAACTGCAACTGAACCCGCCTGCCCACATCCGCGGGTAAGCGCAGATCCAACAGTGAAAGCGCTTCTTCGGGTTGGTTTTTTAGCAGCGATGCGCGTGCCCACAACGCATCCCGCCAAAGCGCTCGATGGTCTTTTTGTGGCAGCACTGGCATGCGCTCCAAGGCCAAGCTGGCCGAACGGGCATCGCCGTTTTCAAGAAACGCCTCCGCCGCCCGAAGACGCAACTCGATTCCTCCCTCAGGCCCCGCCTCCTCGGCAACCCGTAGCAACTCACGGCCAGCGCCGCCATAGTCCCCTGCCTTTAACAGCCGCTGCACGCTCTCTGGCTCTCTAACCGGCGCCGCGCGGTTAAACGGATGCGTAGCGCACCCACCCGATATCAATAACAAAAGCAACAGTGCGCCCCATTGCAAGCGCCACTTGCGATCCGACACGGGAACGTAGCCGGTGAGCTTATCCATTAAAATGGCTGCATGATTAACTCAAAAGACAGTATCTAGAGCCGGTGGAAAGGTGTCAACCAAGCGGTAGCTTGTATATCGTCGCCACACCCATTGGCAACCTTAAAGACCTCAGCCCGAGAGCCGCTGAGGTGCTCGCGCAAACGCAGCTCTTATTGGCCGAGGACACGCGCACCGCCGCCAAACTGCTCCATGTGCTCGGCATTGGTCGGCCCATGCATGCCCTCCACGAGCACAACGAACGTCGTGCCACACCGAGCATTTTGGCACGTTTGCGGGAAGGATGTAACGTCGCCTTGATTTCGGAAGCGGGCACTCCCCTTATCAGCGATCCGGGCTTTCATCTGGTGCGAGCGGCGCTGGGGGCCGGCATTCGGGTCGTCCCCATCCCGGGTCCCTGCGCGCTGATCTCGGCTTTAGTGGTTTCGGGCTTGCCCACAGATCGGTTTGTGTTTGAAGGTTTTCTGCCGCCAAAATCCGTCGCTCGCCGAAACCGGCTTGAGGATCTGCGCCAGGAAACCCGAACGATGGTTTTTTTTGAGGCACCTCATCGCATCTTGGCGAGCCTGCACGACATGCAGGCGATTTTTGGACCCGAGCGCGGCGTAACTCTGGCGCGAGAGCTGACCAAAACCCATGAAACGATACGCAGCGACACCTTAACGGCAATACTTCATTGGGCCAGCCAAGATCCTAGTCAGCGCAAAGGGGAGATTGCGCTGGTCGTGCAAGGGGCGCAAGCCAACTCAGAGCAGGGGAATGAGGCCAGCCGCGTGTTGTCCGTGTTGCTTAAGTATCTACCGGCTCGCACGGCGGTTGTCGCCACTCATGAGATAACGGGTGCACGCAAGAACGAGCTCTACAGGGCGGCTTTGGGCTCAGTCGATCCGTGAGGGTACTTCGAAAAATTGCTTCCCTGCAATTTCTCGAATCGCAAAGCAAAAAGCGTGGTTTTTGCTTTCCTCCATTGGTCAATCACCCCAAGGTGCTTGACCAATGTCCTCACATCCCTGTGAGGGCGGGCACTTCGAATTAATCGAAGTGCCCTAAGCCGAGGAAACCTTGCGCCCTGGCGGGAGACTAACTCATCAAGGAGTCGGCCGGGCAGTCGCTCCACGGGGTACGAGTAAAACCCGCGTGGGGAGGAAAGTCCGGGCTCCATAGGGCAGGGTGCCAGGTAATCCCTGGGGGGCGTGAGCCTACGGAAAGTGCCACAGAAAACAAACCGCCCGATCGGTGTGTGCGACCCTGGTAGAGGGGAGCTCCGATCAGGTAAGGGTGAAAAGGTGCGGTAAGAGCGCACCGCGCCGGCCAACGCCGGTGGCAGGGTAAACCCCACCTGGAGCAAGACCAAATAGGGGGACACGCCGTTTGTTACGGCAACTTGTGGCCCGCATGCGTCCCCGGGTAGGTCGCTAGAGGTGTGCGGCGACGTACACTCAAGATGGATGGCTGCCTCCACGGCCCGAAGAGGTGCTGCTGGAACAGAACCCGGCTTATAGGCCGACTCCCCTCATCCCTTTCTTGCTTTACGGCGCCCCAGGCACCCGCGAGTCCTAAGGCCAAGGCTGTACAGCGTGACCCTGCGATGATATATAAATGCACGTGCCGTCGCGCTTGGTTAATCTAATAAACAATCCAGAGGAGAGCTCGCATGACCACCTTCGTAACCGACAATTGTCTTCGATGCCGATTCACCGACTGCGTGACGGTCTGTCCGGTGGAGTGCTTCCACGGCGACGATGAAATGCTCTACATAGACCCGGAGGTGTGCATCGACTGCAGCGCCTGTGTGGAAGAGTGTCCGGTGCAAGCGATCCACGAGGGTGATGACTATCCTGCTGAGAAAGAGAAGTGGATCGCGATCAACGCCGAACGTGCTTCAGGGCTTCCCGTGATCAGTGAAAAGCAAGAACCACTGCCCACGGCGGAGGCTCGTAAGGCGGAGTTGGGTTTCTAAACGCGAAGCGGCGAGTGAGCGAACCCAGCACAGCGCCGGGACGCTCTTCTCTGATAACGATAAACGATAAATCCAAGGAGCACACATGGGAGACCCGAACAAGCTCGGAACGGAGCAAAATCCCTTGCGTGTGGCCGTGGTCGGCAGCGGCCCCAGCGGCTTTTACACCACGGAAAGCATTATCAAATCCGGGCTTGCGGTGGAAATCACCATGCTGGAGCGCTTACCTGCGCCCTACGGGCTGGTTCGCTATGGGGTGGCGCCGGACCATCCCAAGCTCAAGCAAGCGATACAGGTCTACCAGAAGATCGCCGAAGCCCGGCCGTTTCGGTTCTTGGGAAACGTGACGGTTGGACGCGATATCAGCGTGTCCGATCTGAGCCGCACCCACCACGCGGTGGTATTCACCTGCGGGGCGGAAACCGACCGCAGGCTCGGGGTCCCGGGCGAGGAGTTAGCGGGCAGCCATACGGCGACGGAATTCGTCGGCTGGTACAACGGGCACCCGGACTTCCGCGACCGCGAATTCGACCTTTCCCACGAAGTCGCGGTCATCATCGGACAGGGCAATGTCGCGGCTGATGTCACCCGCATACTGGCTAAGACGGTAGATGAGCTAAAGCATACCGACATTGCCGAGCACGCCCTCGAGGCATTGGCAGAAAGCAGTATTCGTGAAATCTTCGTGGTCGGCCGGCGCGGGCCCGCCCAAGCCAAGTTTACGCCTAAGGAATTACGCGAATTTGGGGAGCTTGAGGACTGCGCCTCGATGGTCGATGAACAAGACCTCAAGCTCAACCCCCAAAGCGAGCTGGAGCTGGCGGACAAGAACAATGCGGGAAACACAAAAAACGTGGAGATCTTCCAACGCTTCGCTTCCCAAGACGGCGCCG
>JBOIEG010001114.1:0-1157 GCA_050740915.1 Gammaproteobacteria bacterium
AGAAGAGTCTGTCCATCATCAACTCACGGAGTCGATTGCCTTGATGACCACCCGAACCTCGATTTTGGCGCTCAACACGCACGTTATGGCTTTGGTGTTCAACCTAAGTCCGACAGGCTCCTAGAGAGAAGGCGCCATCGCCGGCGATGCTCTGATGGCAGCTGATGATTTCGGCCGCTTGCCGCGCATCCCCGGCGAGTAACTGGAACAGATCAAGCCACGAGGGACAGCGCTCCGGCCGCTGCCAGGAAAAATCTTCGCGTATGGCGGCTCGCAAGAGGGCCACGTGCTCGGGAGCACGTGCGAGCACATAGATCCCCTCGGCGAGCCCGGAAACCCGATGCACGAATAAAGCAAGAGAAACACGAGGTGGCCAAGGTAATACCCGGAACGGTCGGGCCGCGGGCAGCGTGCGCGCCATAACGTGATAGAAGACCTCCGTGCCATGCGGGTGTGCCCGTCCATGCGTACGGCGCTGCGGCGTGTGCGAATGATATGCCTGGCCGAGATCAGGCGCTTCGCAAGGACCGACGCCCACGCCTCTGGCCCCTCACATGGCGTCTGCATTTTCGGGTTTTCCCTGCGCGGGTGGCACGTTAGTGCGGCGGCCTCATCGATGATGGGCCAAGGATGGTGCTCCGGACTAAGGGTATTGGGTCGGCCCATAGGCGCCGTTTCTCGCAGCCGCGCCAGCAATTCACCCGGTAGCCCAAAGACAGCAGGTTCCGAGTCGCCGAGCGCGCCACCTGGGAAGATCGCGAGTAGGCAATCGGCATGTTCGGCCTCCGGCCCTTTCTGAGAACGCACACCAAGCAAGCACTCAAGCTCTTCATAGCCTACGTTTTCGATGAGTTGGCCCTTCCAACCCAGGGCGGCGGCGCCAAATATAATCGCAGCGATGGCATGGCCTACATCGTGGTGGCAGTACTGAAACGCGCGCTCGCCGTACTTCCAGGCCTCCCGCCAGTAAATAGAGCTGAGCGCGATCAGAATGGCCCCCGGTGGCAATTGGGCAGCGACACTTCGCCACTCGGGCTCAGAGTTTGTGAAAAAACCTACTGCGCTCGGGATCTCGCGTTCCGGCGGTGCTCGGAATCCTCATGTATTTCAATATACACTGCGGTTCCTGCGCTCCGGCGGAACGCGACCTTCCTTCG
>JBOIEG010001115.1:0-10004 GCA_050740915.1 Gammaproteobacteria bacterium
CAACCTATTATGTGGATACCAACCACCCCTCCGCAAGCGATAGTAACCCAGGAACGGAGGTATTGCCCTGGAAAACCATCCAGAAACCGGCAAATATGCTTGTCGCCGGCGATACGGTCTACATCAAGCAAGGGACCTATGCCGGCTTCGTTTCAGCGAAAAACTCCGGAACCGCAAGCGGCTGGATCACCTACAGCGCCTATCCCGGCCACGAGCATAAGGCGATCCTTGACGGGTCTCCTTTTGAGATTAGAGGCAAGAGCTACATCAGACTCTTCGGCCTCCGCGTTCAGAATGTGAACACCGGGAGTTGGAACGGCATCGATATCATTGGGCCAGGATCAAACATCACTATCTCGAGCAACTATACATACAACACAAAGGGCTCCGGCATCTCCGGCTGGGGCGCTCTCTACAAGACGACGCTATCTGACTCGGCCCTGACGGACCTGATCATTGAAAACAATAAGGTGGAGCTTGCGAACAACGGAGGGTGGAACGAAAACATCACACTGTCAAACGGCGTCGACCGCTTCGAAATCAGAAACAACGAACTCTGGAGCAACAGCAGTCAAGACGCCACTAATGGCGGCGAGGGCATCGACGTAAAGTTTGGCGTGCGAAACGGCAAGATCTATGGAAACTACGTTCATGATCTTAAGCGCATAGGCATTTATGTCGATGCATTTCAGCGGTACGCCACGAACATTGAGATTTACAACAACCGTGTGAACAACACACTTGTCAACACTGCCACCGGCATCACCGTAGGCAAAGAGGGGGTTGGCGGCGTAGTGGACGGGATCAAGATCTACAACAATACCGTGTCCGGGTGGGGCAGGAGTGGTATCGACCTGTTTCCCCACTTTCTCGATGACGGCAAGAATATGCGCAACATCACCATTATAAACAATACGACCTATAACAATGGAGCAGAGCCGGGGCACGGAGGAGCAGGTATAGTGGTGAATTATCCGACAGCGACGAACGTGACCGTCAGGAACAACATCGCGTACAAAAACATAGACTGGCAGCTCAGTTCTAATGTTGGCACCGTTGATCACAACCTCATCACCGACCCGCACTTCGTGAACGAAGCCGCACGGGACTTCCACCTGAAGAGCACTTCTCCCGCCATCAATACCGGCTCTTCGGTCGGCGCTCCCACGACTGACTACGATGGAAAAGCGCGCCCGCAGGGTTCGGCATTAGATATAGGGGCGTACGAGGTGTGTTCGGGAACCTGTTCCGGAGGAGGAGGAGGCGACACCACGCCGCCCACCGTCTCCATCGCTGCTCCAGCGAATGGAGCAACAGTTTCGGGAACGGTGACCGTTTCTGCGAACGCTTCCGACAATGTAGGCGTCACTTCCGTCGCCTTCAAGGTAGACGGCACAACGTTCCTTACCGACACTGCTGCTCCATATTCGATGTCCTGGAACACGACAAGCGTGAGCGAAGCAAGCCATGCCCTGACGGCAGTTGCTTCTGATGCAGCGGGGAATACCACGACCTCAAGCGCTGTAACCGTTACGGTTGACAATGTGCCTGCCTCTGACACCACGCCTCCCTCCAACCCGACCGGCCTTACCGCCACTGCCATCTCCTCCTCCCAGATTAACCTTGCATGGACTGCCAGCACC
Source organism: Gammaproteobacteria bacterium (assembly GCA_050740915.1). GTDB lineage: Bacteria > Pseudomonadota > Gammaproteobacteria > JBOHHR01 > JBOHHR01 > JBOHHR01. Next base: position 1,644 of record JBOIEG010001115.1, read on the forward strand.
GACAATGTGGGAGTCACGGGGTACCGTGTAGAGCGCTGCCAAGGCTCTGGTTGCACGAACTTCACCCAGGTTGCGACCCCAACCGGTACAACCTACTCCGACACCGGTCTTGCCGCGAGTACACTCTACCAATATCGAGTACGCGCCGCTGACGCAGCGGGAAACCTCTCGGGATACCCGACGAGTGCGGGCGCGACGACGCAGGGGAGGCGCCCTCCACCCTCTCCGTCACCGTAGACAAGGCAGCAAGCACTCCCGTGATCAACGGCCAGCTCTCGGAGAGCGGCTGGAATCTTCAAACGAGCATCGCAAAGAGCGTCATCGGCGCTCCAAACAACACCGCGACCTTCGATGTCCTGTTGGGACAACACCTACCTCTATGTCGGAGTGAAAGTGCTGGACTCCATTCTCAACAATGACTCCACCAACGTCTGGGACGACGATTCCGTGGATATCTATATTGATGCCAATCACTCGCACAGCACGACCTACGATGCGAGCGACCTCCACCTTGTCAAAGGCTACAACGACGCTAGCCTCTTTGCCACCGGTGGCAACACCGCCGGCGTATTGCACAACTCGGCTGCCGTGCCCGGCGGCTACACGATAGAAATGGCCATTCCCTGGTCAAAGCTCGGCGTCACGCCGACTAACAACATGACAATTGGCGTTGACGTAGCAGTCAACGACGACGATAGGGGCGGGGACAGAGACAGCCAGTCCATGTGGAACAACAACACACCCACGAGCTACCAAGACACTTCCAACTTCGGACATGTCGTGCTTAACGCTGCCAATCAATTACAATAAAAGTTTGAGTCTGAACGAGGGTTGTTTTGCATTTTTTTGATCAAGGATCAAGGTTGTGGAGCTTGTGGGCAGAGGGGGCGCACGGTGGGAAACCCGTCAGGGTTTCCCACATCCAGCGCCCCGTGTTGTCGCTCAGTTTATCGCACCGGTAATTGGTCGGGTCGTATCCAACCGGAGGCTACTGATCCGCGCCGGAGAATTGCCGTACCGCGAGGATGGATGGATGGATCCGGAGGTGTCGAACAACTAGCCTGTGCATCCAAAAGGTCCAGCACAGAGTAACGAGCAGCACTGCCGTCGCGCCGCCGTTCAGCCCGAGCGTCGGTACGAGCATCGGGGTCAACACAGCCGTCAGGCACGCGGTAACCCCACAGACCAAGACGCAGAGATCTTGGTGGCCAGTATTAGCGAGTAACCCAGCGACCGGGCCGGTCATCGCTATCACCAGTTGCGAGAATGCCAGGATAATCAGGCATTGAAAACCCACGGTGAATTCCGGACCGAATAGGTTGAGGAGTTGTCGGCCGAAGAGGAGTAACAAGAGCACTCCCGCTAAGGCGCCGACAACAGTGACGCACGTGGTGTTTGTGACTAGGCGCTGCAGGGAGGCATGATCCTCCCTTGCGTGCAACTGTGCGGCCTGAGTGCACGCGATTGCGGTGACCGACGAGATACCAAAAGTGATCAGCAGAGCCGTTCTGTAGCTCACGCTGTAGATGGCAATCTCTTCCGGAGACAGGAACAGGCCGCAGAGGATGATGCTGATCTCCGGAAAATAACCCGTAAAGAGCCCATAGACAAGGAGCGGCAGCGAGATCCGAATCCACTTGGGCATGTCGTACGACGACGGGATTCCGCGCAGTCGATTGCGCAGCCGGCTGCGCAACATCAGGAATTCGCCGGCAACGAGCGTTGTCTGGATTGCAAGCTGGCCCAACAACGCTAGTTCCGCGGACAGGGGACGTCTGGCAAACGACAAGAGCAGCACAAACAATAGGAAAACCAACGGTCGGATAACAAGGCTAACGACAATAGGTAAGCCGAACCACGAGAACGCCAGGGCAAGGTTGTAGTGAAAGTACGTCAACACAAAGAATGGAATGATGAGAAAAGTGATGATGAAAAATGTCGCACGGACGTTTGCAATCATCTCTACTCCCGCCAGAAGCATTAGCGCGGCGGTGCAAGCCAACAGCAGGGCGATCCCGGAGGTAAGCTGATGACCACGCCGGATGAATCCCTTGACTGCCTCCCAATTTCCAAACACCAGTGCTTGCCCGATCACGGGTACGGCAGCGATTGGATACCCGAACGTAAAAACCGTGCTCAGCACTACGCAAACCGAAAAGGTCAACATGTACAGGCCCAGTTCTGCGGCACCCATAACACGGGCCAGCACAACTTGCGTGGTAAAGGTAAGCATCGCACCCAAGACTCGACAGGTGAATACGAAAACGGAGTTGGAGATGAGCCCGAACCGATCACGGGCCAGCAGTTCTCTCAGGACGCGAATCGTCAGGACTTTAATCCTGTGGTGAAGCGATGTGGTCCGCCAAGCAGCAACCAACCGTCGCGCGCGCATTAGCTAACACAGCTTTCATCCTTCTGCGGTGGCTCAGTAGCATCGAAGAATATGGAGTTGTAAGGGCCATGTTGAACGATGCTAGCACATGCGTTACTGTCCAGACCGGGTTGGATTTCCTATCCTTTAATCACTTAGTGATAATCGAAAATAGAACCATAGCCGGATCACCTCTTCGGGACAGCGATTATCCCGCGCTGAAAACTGATTAACCGAGTCGGGATGCGCGGACCAATTCCCCACAGGCTTTCGATATTGAAGTATTTGCGAACTTGCCGAACGAGCCTTCGGTCATCGAAACCAATGTGCCCATCATGCGGTACTTTGGTCGGCTTTCCAACCAAATGCCACCAAACTGCGGCGCGAGACATTCCCCAATTTTCTTTAGCTACGAGAGGACGCGCGATGTATTTCGTTAAAAAAGGAATTCCGCGTTCGATGGGAACGGTGATGAAAAAATATCCCGCCACCACGCTTCGCAGACGCTCCAAATAGCCCTCGACCGTTTGCTCGGGAATATGTTCGAACGTCTCCATGCAAATTGCGACGTCGAACAGCCCGCTATCCGAAGGAATATGCGAAGCTTGAGAACCAATTTCGAATCGAAATTCACGGTGATCCGACCATTTTTTGTGCGCGCTTTCGATTCCCCCGTGATCGTTTATATCCATTCCAAGATAACGCGTCACGCGAATTCCGAAATCTTGAAAATACTCGAGGGTTTTGCCGTCGTGGCAACCAAGTTCGAAGACCGTACATTCTTTGATGCCGTGCTTGGGAAGCTGCGCAAAAAGCCACTCGAACCTGGCCAAATGGAATTGCGCGCGAACACCTTGGTCAAACATTCGCCTGTTGTAATCCTCTTTGCGCAGTTTTGCGTCGTCGTGAATCATTGCTGTACATTGTGGCGCACCGCTTTTGTCTTGCAATGGCCGAACGAATCCTGTTTAGATATTTAACGGCTAGCGCAAAGCCCGCTTTCACCGACTGCCGTCTGCAGCAACATCACCCACCATGGAAAGGGCTAGACCGACAGGGGCTTTACAGCTGCTAAGTCGATCCAGCACACGGCAAACGACATCTTGGTGCGTCGATGCCCAACGGACTATAAAAAGTATCATATCCACTTTACTGCCTAGAATGAGGGCATCGGAGACGGCCATTATTGGTGGGGAGTCGACGATGACAAAATCGTAGCTGTCTCCCAGCTCTGCAAGGAGATTATCCATGAGATCGCTATCGAGCAATTCGGGTAAAAAGCTAGGTTCCAATTTACCAGGAGGGATCACATCGACCCCAGAGAGTTGATCCTTATGGATCACCTCACCGAGTTTGGCCTTTCCAGCAAGGTACTCCCCAAGCCCAATCCCGTCGGGATTATTGTGTACTTTTTTCGCTTTTTCTATCTTGACGAGAGCGGTTTTATGGCCAGCCATCGACAAGCTGTGGGCAAGGGCCGACGCGATCACAGTCTTTCCTTCCCTTGGCAAGGAGGAAGTGACTAGAAGCCGCCTCGGTAACTGCCCGTTACCTGTTAGTCGGATCCTGCGGTTTAAGGCCCGAATCGCCTCACTGAAAGCGGAATTTGGACGCCTAAGGGTATAAGAGTCAGGACCAGTGCGCAATCTAGCGAGAAGACCCAGTTTCGGAACGCTGCCGAGCACCGGCAGCCTTGTTGCGCTTTCGGTGGACTCGCTGCTGCTGAAACCTCGCCTAAACAGATTGTTAATCAAGGTGAGCATTACACCCAGAAATGTAGACCCAAAAAGTGATAGTCCGAGAATCGGTATCGGTTTCGGGAACGAAGGCGCAGATGGAGGGTCCGCTCTAGAAATGATGCGTGCGTTCGGCGTTTGGGTATCCAAGTAGGACGTGGTTACGTGAAAACGTTGCAAAAAGGACTCAAGAAGCGAACGGGCAGCCGCTGCCTCCCGTTCTAAGGCGCGAATCTTGACGTCGGCCTGGTTAGCGTTTGCTAAACGGCCTGTTAGTGTTTTCGATTGGGCTACCAATCCGGCCTCGCGTGAACGGGCAACTCTCACCTCGTTCTCTAAACCGCCCAAATTTCTCCTAATCTCAAGGGCCACCTTGTCTGACAGGTCCGTTTTCTGCGCCTGCAGGTTGGCCATTCTCGGATGCGCCGGTCCATATTCCATGGATTGCTCTGCAATCTCGCGATCCAGCTCTGTTACTCGTTCTTTGAGGGAGTGCATAAGTGGCGAATCCAGAGTCTCGGTGTGGTTTCTTGCTTCACGCAAGCGCGCTTCCGCTTCTGAGCGCCTGGCGTGGGCGTTGCTAAGTTCGGAATTCAGCTGCGATGCCGCCTGACCATGAAATTCCCCCGGCTGCCCTCGCAACAGGTCCAGCAAGCCCGAGCTGTTACGAAAACTCTCTATCTCTGTTTCCGCCTGCGTGACTTTTCCCCGCAGTACCGCTATGTGTTCTTTTAGCCACTCGTTGTTCCGCCGAATCTGCCTGAATTTTGCCTCCAGCTGATCGGCGACGTAAGCTTCCCCGAGCCCATTAGCGATGTTAGCAGCCAGAAGAGGATCTCTGGACTCGACCTCAACGGATATAACCCGTGACTGTCCCATCTGCGACACCCGGATATGCTGTAAAAGCTCGTCGATTATTAATGTGTGGTTCGTGGAATCATACTTTTCCGAAGACGCAACGTCCACATAGTCATTTACACCATCAAAGGAGAGCGCATTCCCGATCTTTCCGGATATCCAGGTGGGTCCGTTGACCAGCCTGCCAGCGTTACGAACGTCTGAGGAGTCTGGGGCCGCGGTGCCTCTGCTTTGATCAAGCTTCCAGTGGCCAACAAGGTCTCCCGTTATTGAGGTGGCATTTGCGCTACTACTGTGCGAACGTCGAGCATTATATAAATTGGTAATCTCCTCCGCTAAAAGGGCACGATTGTAGATGCGAACGTCATTGAGAGCGCCCTTCCATTCTTCCCAAAATATAGCACGGGAAGCCCCAAGACGGACGGACTGGTTGTTGAAGTTCCATGTCGCCGAATTGGTGCAGGAACCGCTCTTGACGCCATCTTTATACAACGTAATCTGGCCGCTGCTTGCGCGCGAGTAAGTAACAGCGATGTGATGCCACAGGTTGTCGTGTGCTGCAGGTCCCCGCAGGCCGCAAACGCCTGTGCTAGAGTTATACGCAGATACGTTGACCCACCCGCCATGCCCATCGCGAGCTCCAGGCCATTGGAGAATGAACAAGCCATTCCTGGGATCGCTGTCGTACCTAGACATTATCACAGCACGATTGTTTGGATCGCTATTATTTATACCCCATACGGCATCGGTCTTCATCCAAAAAGCCCACGTGCCCGTGCCGGCAAGACGATCGGCTTCAGTTGGCGCTTCCTTCGGAGCAGAATGCCCTGGTCCAAACAGGGAATTTACAAAATTCGCCAGGCGTGAAATCGGGCCCGTAGTAGCGTGTATAGTGGGATTGAACTCTTCGACTGCGTCGAGCTTGTGCTGATCGACGACTCTCTTGGCGAGGCCACGAGATTGCATAACTTGCATCTCAGTTTCTAACATTTGTGCATCGCTTTCCAATCCCGTCTCACCCTCGACCCCCTCGATGTTTTGGGCACCTTCTAACATGATAAGTGCTTGCCCGGAATAGACGGGTGTGACGTTAAAAAGCACAACGACGGTTAGCAGGAGCAGGACGCAAACAGTGCAGAGGACCATCCATTTTCCTCGCCATATTGTCGCGAACAACTCCTCCAACTGCATGCCGTCATGAATGCGTATATCGGAATCGGGATAGCGTAACCAAGGCGGCTTGAAGGTGAAGGACCGTTCGGGCAGCGCCTGCCCATCCGACAGGCTTGCGGGATCCCGGGCTATAGAAGCGTGACCCCTACGCGCGACTAAACCACCGAGTTCCCCTTTTTCTTTTTGGCGTCGCCAATATTTGACGTGAGCGGGGAGGAGGCCCTCTCGCTGCAAGATCGCTGTTTCCTCTTCAGGACTCGTGTCGAGTTCTTCGAGGATCCAAAGTTTATACGCTGTGGTGAATTGGCGCGGCTTCGCGCCACGCCCCATTTCTAGTCCCATTTCTGCTTTACGCTGTTATGGCCACCCTTTTAAGGCTCTTGGGAGTGTTGCGAGTGTATCGACAAACCACTCTGAGCGCGACTATTCTCAGCCCGGCGTGATAGCAGCTCTTCGTAAACCGCACAAGTTTGGATCATCATATTCTCAATGGTGTAGACACCCGCAATCTGTTGTGATACCTCGCCCATCGTTCGACGCAGCAGAGGATCTTCTACCAGCCTCGCGATCGCCTGGGCCAAGTCTTCGAAATTGTCAACGATAAGGCCGTTGACCCCCTCTCGGATGATGGCGCTCGTTCCCCCTACCCGCGTAGCGACGAGTGGCAAACCTGCGGCGGCGGCTTCGACAAGCACATACGGAAACCCTTCATACAGGCTGGGCATGACGAAGATGTCGAACGCTGGCATGATGTCCGGTCCATATTCGTTATCGAGCCATCTGATGCGTCCGTTCTGGCCGAGGCGCTCGACAAGCTGGTATAGCTTTGGAGCCAAAGGCCCATCGCCCACCATAAGCAAGCACAGGTCCGGGAAGCGTGAAGCGAGGCTTGCGAAGGCACTGATGAGCCGTTGAGGATCCTTCTGAGGTACAAACCGGCCAACAAACCCTAGATAGACATTGTTATCGTTTAGCCCTAACCGCTTTCGGATCTCACCGCGCTTCGGCGAATTCACGGGTTGGATCCCATTGTGCACCACAAACAGCTTATCCGTCGACAGGCCGCAAGCGAGCGCGTGCTCCCTTTCTTCCTGGGAGACCAAAATGATTCCATCGGTCAATTGGTAAAGAAGGCGCTCGAGTCCTATATATGTCAGCGCCAGCAACCGATTTAATGACGGGTCTACAGTGCGGAAAGCATGAGGAGTATAGACTCGAATCGCGTGCTGGCCTATAGCAGCTAACCGGGCCAGCGCACCACCTTTGGAACTATGACCATGGACGATCTCAAAAGGACCGAATCTCGCCAAATATGCTCGGATCTCTTTGATCGCCAGGAAATCGCACGGATGCGGTGACGCGCGATTCATATCGACCCTGGCCTGCTGAACTCCTACGATCCCCTTTATGTCGTGTGCAAATCGCTGTTCGATCCGATTTTCAGAATAAACGAGGTGAACCTCATGCCCCATATCGGATAGTCCCCGGGCTAGATCAACGACGTGGCGGCCCGACCCGCCGCCACTCGTTTCCAGCACTAGAAGGATCCGCCAGTGCTTCTGCGTCGTGTCGGTTCTCAACACAAGCACTTAGTTACACTCACCTCTCGCTCATGCCGGCTCAAAACCTCCCACGACTTTAGTTTCCTACATTGTTATTAAACGTTTTCAGATAACCTGTCACCACCTCTCCGCAGACGCCTAGGCATAAATAAGCCTTTCCGGACATGACGCTGCGTAGAGCTACTAACAGCTGATCCTGACCATCGTCTTTCAACACATTACCCATCGCGCCGGCGCCGAATGCCGCCCGGACATACTCTTCTGCTTTTTGGAAAGTCAGAACGATACTCTTGATTTCCGGAAACCGCCGCTTGATATTCGCGATAGCCTCCACCCCATTCATTTGCGGCATAGAAGGTCTATGATGACGCTATCGGCCTTCAGAGTACAGCGTTAGTCCCGTTTCCGAGCTGCCCTACGACCTCTAGATCGGGTTCCAAGGAAAACAAAGCCCGCAACCCATCGCATAAGATCCGGTGATCATCGGCGGTCACCAACCGAGCCCTGCTATTTTCCATAGCGTCCCCTGTAGACCAGGGTAAGAGCATTAAAAGTGACTACCCGAACAGTACCTTAGCACGATAGTTGTCGTCCCAACCGGCTTTGAGGCGTTTTTGTTTGATACCCTTCTTAAGTGTTTTTTCTTGTTTAAGAAGGTTGA
>JBOIEG010001116.1:0-2295 GCA_050740915.1 Gammaproteobacteria bacterium
GCCGGCCCACCGTGCAACTGTGGCGCACGCGGGTCCGCGAGCAGGGCATCGGGGAGGTCTGGGAGGTCGCCCCGGCGCGGCAGCTTCGTGAGCGTGCCGGATTTAAAAGAGGCGATCGAGGAATTTAGGCAAGCCTAGAACCAAAATCCCAAGCCCTTCATTTGGACGGCCACCGTCGAGGACATCATCAAGAAGATCGAGCGGGCGCGGGTCAAGATGGAGCAGATCAAGCCCGGATCCACCCTGCCCCGAGGGAAAAAAGAAGGCGGCTTAACTGTGAAGTTATTTAAGGGACACTACACTAGTAGAGAGACGGGTTTGTCGAGTCCATCCGGAAACCCAACCTAGAATCCAAAACCTTAATGGAGATATGACCATGCGATTCATGATGTTGATGATCCCCAAAGGGTACGAAACTGCAGCACCGGGCACCATGCCGGACGCCAAGGCCGTCGAGGCGATGATGAAGTACAACGAAGCCCTGCAGAAGGCCGGCGTACTGCTCACGCTCGATGGCCTGCACCCGCCCTCGCTGGGCGCGCGCGTCTCCTTCGCCGGCGGCAAGCCCCAAGTCACCGACGGCCCCTTCATCGAAACCAAGGAGGTGCTTGGCGGCTATTGGATGATCCGGGTGCAGTCATTGGGCGAGGCCATCGAATGGGCCAAGCGCTGCCCCGCGTCGGAGAACGAAGTGATCGAAGTCCGCCAGGTGCAGGAGTTCGAGGAGTTCCCGGACGATGTACAGAAGGCTGCGGCCGGCTTTCCCGAGATGCGGGCACAGCACGTGCAACGCAAGGGGTCATGACACACAGCCGCAGCGCGCCACCTGCTTACTCCAGAACCATATCGGAGAAATCCATGTTCAAGACCATTGCCATCATCATCGTTGTTCTGATTGCCGCCGTTCTCATCTATGCCGCGACCAGGCCTGACACGTTCCGCGTCCAGCGCTCGGCAAGCATCAAGGCGGCGCCGGAGAAAATCTTTCCCCTCGTCAATGACCTACACAGTCATGGCGTCTGGTCGCCTTGGGAGAAAAAGGACCCCGCGATGAAGAGAACCCACAGCGGCGCCGCTAGCGGTAAGGGCGCCGTGTACGAGTGGGACGGCAACAAGGAGATCGGCAAGGGGCGCATGGAGATCACGGAGTCAACTCCACTTTCCAAGGTGCTGATGGCGATGCATTTCATCAAACCCTTCGAAGCCCACAACACCGCCGAGTTCACGCTGGAACCCAGGGACAACTCCACTTACGTCACCTGGGCCATATACGGTCCTCAGCCTTACCTTGCGAAGGTCATGCACCTCTTTTTCGACATGGACGAGATGATCGGCAAGGAGTTTGAGGCCGGCCTTTCCAGCCTGAAGGCCATCACTGAAAAGTAGGCGATGGCATAGCTAAACCAAAGGAGCAAAAAGGGCGACGAAGATTTTCCGTGAACCTACCGGTGAAGGGCCTCGACAAGTCCATCGAGTTCTTCACCAAGCTTGGCTACACGTTCAATTCGCAATTTACCGACGAAACGGCCACCTGCATGATCGTGGGCGGGGACATCTTCGTTATGCTGGTGACCCACGCGAAGTTCAAGACTCTTACGCCCAACGAAATCTGCGATGCAAGGAAGAGCACGGAAGTGCTGGTGTGTCTATCTTGCGACAGCCGAAAGTAGATGAAATGGTACGCAAGGCCATCGCCGCCGGTGGAAACACCTACAATCAGTCCCTCGATCACGGTTTCGTGTATGGAGATGGCTTCGCGGATCTGGACGGCCATATCTGGGAAGTCATCTGGATGGACCCCGGCACGATCAATCAAGGTTGAAAAGGATCGAATTCTGAGCGGGTTGAGCGAGAAGTACACACAATCAGCATCAAAGGAGCAATCATCATGACATGAGCACCGGCCGCAGCAACAGCCCATTCCTGGCGAGTGCCAGCCTTATAAAGGCTGAAAGATTCAGGCGATTAGCCGGGCGCGGCAGGCCGGTCTGATCCTGACGCCTCAGCAGCTGTTCGAGCAGCAGACGGTCGCCGGGCTCGCGCGTTTGGCGGGCGGATCGATGACGCAAGCCGAGCAGGAGTCGGTCAGCAGCGAGGCGCCATTGACTCCGATTCATCACTGGTTCTAGTGTGGTGTCCCTTAAATAACTTTACAGTTAAGCCGCCTTCTTTTTTTCCCTCGGGGCAGGGTGGATCTGGGCTTGATCTGCTCCATCTTGACCCGCGCCCGCTCGATCTTCTTGATGATGTCCTCGACGGTGGCCGTCCAGATGAAGGGCTTGGGATTTTGGTTCC
>JBOIEG010001117.1:0-2386 GCA_050740915.1 Gammaproteobacteria bacterium
TCCATATATCCACAGCCAGAGCCTGTAGGACTTGCGTCAGAATCGTTGTTTTCCTCAGACGCCCTTAACTCCATGGGGTCTATCAAGTAGAAAACTACCCACAAATTTTGCTGAGGAGCCCTTTTTATATAACAAAATTTTTGTTGATCCATTCCACCCGTGGTGGGGAAGCGGTGGCGGGGCTGTGTGGCGAGCGGTGGGCAAGAGGGACCTTGTCCATCCGCTCGGCCACAGCACCGTCCACGGCTTGTCCACCACACCTTTTCCTCCACTGGCCTTACTTACGCCACTGCCTCCAAAGCCTGCGCCGTTGCTTCGGGCAAGTGCGCTCCCTGAATAAGCTGTTGTAGTTTCTCCTTCGCCGCCTTGGCCCAACCTTGCCACCCTTCGACTGTGCTCAGACAGGCTTCGGTAGCTCTACCGCTTGGCCGTGCACATACACATCGGCGGGTGTCAGCACATCGCCACCGCCCTGAGGCATTAAGGCCCAATGCGGCCGCACTTCGTTATAGCGACGCCGGAACATTTCCAACGACTCGCGTGCCTCGGCTGGGGCTTGGTACAGCTTCCAATACACCTCCTCGTTCTTAAGCGTTTGGTGAAAGCGCTCCAATAACCCAAGCTGCGTGGGCGTGCGGTATTGAATACGCACAGGGGCGAACTGGCCCTTGATAGGCCCCTGGAAACGCCGGGCCAAAAAGCTTGGGCCGTTGTCCGTGACCAAAAATGACGTCTTAGAGAGCGGCCTATGCAAACGTTCGGCCTCAGCACACACAGAATCCAGGGCCGTGGTAACATCCCCCTCCGTGTAGCTCGGGGTGAAGTGGCAGGCCAGAAGATAACGCGAGTAGTAGTCGATCACCGTCACCGCGTACCACCAACCGTGCCCCGGGATGTGGAGATAAGTCACATCGGCCTGCCACAGTTCATTGGGGGCTTGGGGCAAGAGATCAAAGAGCCGCGCGGTCTGATAAATCGCCGCGTCCCGCACCCGCTTCTTCTGCAACAGACCATACGCCTTAAACACCCGGTAGACCTGCTTGTTGCTGATCGACAACCACTCACGTCGGGCAATGACCGCGATCCGCTTGGACCCCCACCAGGTATACGCTTCGGCCAGCACCTTGATCCGGGCCGCGAGTTCTTCGGGTACCCCCTTAGACTTACGCCCAGGCTTCCGAGGCTCCCCCACCGGCTTGGCGTACCACACCGAGCGCGCAATGCCCAGGACCCCAAGCACCCGATTAAGCCGGGCTTGAGGACAAAGCGCACATTCCTCGGCAATCATCGCTCGACACTCCGCGCTCACGGACAACTTCCCGAGAGTTTTTTTAAAACACGGTTGGCGATCGTGAGTTCTCCAATGACCTGGTCACGCTCTGCAAGCTGCGCCGTCAATCGCGCCCTCTCCTTGGCCTGCGCCTTCTCAGCACCGGCTCCATTAAGCGCTTGCGTGCCGGCACTGATAAATTCATCACGCCACCGATACAGCGTCTGCTCGGCAATCCCCGCACGTCGCGCGATCTGTACCGCCGGCTCCTCTTTGCTCAACATCCGCAGCACGAGCTGCGCTCGCTCCTCGGCACTTAGCTCCACTTTCTTGGACATCTTCTAACCTCTCCGTACCGAAACCTCAAGTATCACTTTACCTCGTGTCCATAGAAAGCGGAGCAATACAACGAGACTAACGCAGATGCCGCTGGAAGGGGACAGACAGCGAACTGGCCCGTTCAGTGACACTACCTATACTAAGGTGGCCTAACCGCTATGAGGCCCCCTTTTGTCAATAGACAAAGTCACCTTATGGAACCTTCGTAGTAGAGACGATCCATATTCTGGTGCACTAAGGTCTTTCCCTCGTTACGTACATCGAGCGCGCATGCAAATCGATACCGCAGTAATAGCGATGTTGTTTGGTATAAAATCTCATGCCTCCTCCTTCGCATTGACGTTAATTAACGTGTGGGATGGCAGGGTTATCCTATCAAGCCCGAAAGTCGCAGGAGGGGGCCTCAATTAGTATCAACCGGTTGCAGCGGACGGTGAACCGGAGCGTTAGAGCGCGCGAATGGAGTGCAAGGTGAAGTCGCCAAGATGCTTCCTTGCTGGGTGCTCTTGTCAGAGTGCGTGCCATCGTCTTCAAGCAGCCAAGGTTACGTATGATGGCAAGCGCGTCGGGGCAGTGCCCTATCGGAGCAAGCTTGAGCAAGGAATACATGAATTGTGGTTAGAGGTGGCTTCACTTCCTTGAACAGCAGGGACCAAGACCGGGCAGTAAGCTTCTACACAGAGAAAGTCGGCCTCAAAGTGGTACAAGATGCTCCCTATCAGGATGGTTGGCGCTGGATCGAGTTGGAGATTCCTGGGGCCGAAACTCGGCTCATGC
>JBOIEG010001118.1:0-2402 GCA_050740915.1 Gammaproteobacteria bacterium
ACCGCGATTGCGCGGCAGAGCCAGCAGTTTGCCGCGGAATGCGGCACCCGGGTCATGCTGCCGGGGGATGCCGAAGTCATCGCCACCCTCGAGAACAAGAGTAGGCTATACCGGTCGCTGGCGGAAACCGCCGTACCCGTGCCGGACCATGTGTCCGTAAACACCCTCGAGGCATTCGAGCGAGCCTACGCCTGGATCCGGCAGCGGCATGGAATGGCCTGCATCAAGCCGGAGGTGGGTGTTTACGCATTCGGTTTCAAGGTCATCCACGAACACCTCGACCCCTACCATGAGCTCATGAACACCAGCGTGTATCGCATCCAGCTCGAGGACCTGCGCCGCGCGCTCGGCAGCCGGGATAGCTTCGGTCCGCTACTGGTGATGGAATACCTGGACGGCCCGGAATTCAGCGTCGATTGCTACGCGAGGCAAGGTGAGTTGATCTATGCCATCCCGCGCCTCAAGCTGCGGCTCGGACAGAGGATCGACGCCGATCCGGGAATAGGCACTTTGGCCCGCGGTATTACCGAGCATTTTAATTTCAACGGGCTGTTCAACGTACAGATCAAGATCGGCGGCGGTGTGCCCAATTGTCTCGAGGTCAATCCTAGGCTGTCGGGCGGGATAGGCATCGCGTGCAAGTCCGGGGTCAATCTCCCCTATATTGCGTTGCGGGAGGCCCTGGACGACCGCCCCCTGACAGAGTTGCCGAAACCCCGGTTTGGCCTGACGGTGTCGGACTACCCGGAGTATCTTGACGTACGGTAGAGGGGTGCGTAGGCTCGTTGTCGCGCCGCGACATCCGATCAACGCCCTTCATTGAGGACGAAGTGTCGATATGAAAGATTTTCGTTATTCCTTCTTCGTTACCATCGTTTGCTTGGCGGCTGCCTACTATTGGGGCTCGCAGTCGGTTGAAGGCGGGCTTGCGGCGGGCTTGTCCTCGGTCGAAGCCGGGCTTGCGGCGGTGTTTCTAACATTGATCCTGGGTGTCATGGAAGTGAGCCTGTCCTTCGACAACGCCGTGGTGAACGCGTCCGTCCTCAAGGACATGAGCGAGAAATGGCGTCAGATCTTCCTGACCATCGGCATCCTGATCGCCGTGTTCGGTATGCGGCTGGTCTTTCCGATCGCCATCGTGGCCATCGCCACCGGTTTGGATATGTCGGAAGTCACTAACATGGCGCTGTCGAATCCCGATGAATACGCCAAGCACCTCCTGGCAAACAACGCTGCCATCGCCGCCTTCGGCGGCATGTTCCTGCTGCTGGTGTTCCTGTACTTCCTGTTCAATGCCGCGAAGGAGCTGCATTGGCTGGGTGTCGTGGAAGAGAAGCTGGCCCAGCTCGGTAAGCTCGATTCGTTTAGCATCATGGTGGCCCTGATCGCGCTTTATTGCCTGCAATATTTCCTGCCGATCGATGATGCGACCCGTCTGACGGTAATGGTCGCCGGTCTGGCCGGGGTGATGCTCTATGTCGCCGTCAGCAGCCTCGACAGCCTGTTCGAGAGCGAGGAAGAGGGCGACGCGGCGGTCGAGATGGCAAAGCGTAGCGGCATAGCCGGCTTTCTGTACTTGGAGGTATTGGACGCGTCGTTCTCCTTCGACGGCGTGATCGGCGCCTTCGCGATCACCCGTGACGTCGTCATCATCATGCTGGGACTCGCCATCGGCGCCATGTTCGTTCGCTCAATGACCGTGCACCTGGTCAAGAAGGGCACCTTGGACGAGTACGTGTTTCTCGAGCACGGGGCCCACTACGCCATCGGCGCCCTGGCGGCGATCATGTTGGCGAGCATCGTCTATCACGTACACGAGGTGATAACCGGTTTGATTGGCGTGGCCTTCATCGTCCTGTCTCTGATCTCGTCGATACGTTACAAGCGGCGCCTGGCAACGGAAAGAAGTTTAGGTTGACAGGCCAAACAATACAGAGGGGGTTTACATGCGTCAATTACCCGTCTACCTCGTGCTCGACACATCCGGATCGATGTCCGGCGAACCGATAGAGTCCGTCAAGAACGGCGTTCAGGTCCTGGTATCCACTCTGCGCCAGGACCCGTACGCGCTCGAAACCGCCTTCCTGTAGGTCATCACCTTCGATAGCTCAGCCAAGCAAGTTGTATCGCTCACGGACCTCGCCTCGTTCCAACCCCCGTCGATGGCGGCCTCTGGCTCGACCGCCTTCGGTGAGGCCTTGTCCCTGTTGGCGCGGCGTATCGATGCCGAAGTGCAGAAGACCGTGTCCTTTCGGCAGGTCTGTGGAGGCGCCGTCAGATCCGCCTTGGCCGAGATTCCAGTGCGCCTATCGAGGCGCAGAATCCGAGCTAGGACTGTGCGCGAGAGGACAGCTATCTGGCCTGCGGGTAGTCGATTAGCGCGGAGTTCCGAGGAATAACGG
>JBOIEG010001119.1:0-1517 GCA_050740915.1 Gammaproteobacteria bacterium
GCCCAACAGATTTTTTGATACCCAAAATTTCGGACCTATAGAACGTAACTTTATTCCAAGTAATGAATCAGATGCATAAATACGCCTCAGATCAGTACCCACAAATTCTGCGGAGGAGGCAAAAAAACACAAGCTGTGCGAAACCAAGGATACAGAACGCCGAAAAAAAGCCTGTCCTAACCCCAACATCAGTGGCAATTTTAGGAGCATATTGCCAAACTCAAGGAGCAACGAGACCAAGGTTCTCGGTGCGCGACACCGCGACAATCTGACCGACCGCGGCCGCTGCGGGCAGCACCGGCCACGGTCGGATCGACGCACTACAACTTGACCCTGAAGAACCTCTGGCTCGGCTGGGACACGTTGTTCTGGATCGCGACGGCACCCGCGCTCAGCGGCCGGTTGTTGTCGATGTCGAGCTTCATCACGCTCAACTTGTTCTGCAGGTTGACCGTGCCCAGGAAGGAGTTAGCGTTC
The DNA here is from genome assembly GCA_050740915.1 of Gammaproteobacteria bacterium. Lineage (GTDB taxonomy): Bacteria > Pseudomonadota > Gammaproteobacteria > JBOHHR01 > JBOHHR01 > JBOHHR01. The sequence continues at coordinate 478 of JBOIEG010001119.1, forward strand.
GTGTCGAGCCACTTCTGTGAGTTGCTCCCGTCGCAGCGGCGCACGACGATCACCTCGCCGGCCTGTTGCTGCGAGCGATCCACGTCGCGCGGCAGATCAAGGCAGCCGTCGACGAGGGCGCCATCGGCAGTCTTGATCTTTTCCCGCAGCACGTACGTTAGCGCCACCGTCCCGCTGTTGGTCTGGATGCTCCACTGCTGACGAAGATTGAACTGGCTGACGTTGGCTTGCACCACCTTGGCGCCGTCAGTTGCCGCCGTGGCGGTGAGCGGCATGCCGCTGCCCTTGTTGTTGATGCGGAAGAAGTCGACCGCATACGCCGGGCTGGCTAGTGCCACGGCGGCCACGGCTGCTAGGCTGGCGATCACTCGATAATTCCGTGTATAAAGATCGCGACGGTAGCTGGAGATGGTTCGCTCCTTCGTCGCTACATCAGAAAAACGTACTGCTTTCATCAAAAGTCTCCTTCAAGACAAATAAGTAATTACTGCTTTCAAAGTGATTTCAATGGTCATTAGTTGACATCGAATTGGATGGCTATACGTGACCGCTTGCGGGAAGGACTTTTCTTTTCCCTTCGTGTGCCTGTATCCCGACGATCAGCAACAAAGGTTCATTGCTTCGCAAGAAAATTCCATATTAAGTCTACCGACGGGCTTATCGAAGGACGTGCGCCCTGCCTCATTTGTTGTCGACAATTAATGTGCGTATATTTTTTCAGCTTGCTGAAAGGGCTAAAGAAAGATTCATTACGGCGGGGGCACTGCTTTGCGGTTGAATCTTCTGAAATATAAGTTCGGTAACGGAAAAGTTGTAACATCCGCTACAGTCTGTATTGACATGTCTGATCTGACGCCTATAGATTTTCGTCTAATGGGGGGTGAGTGACTGGTAATTGCATCTAGTGCCGGTGTATACATAGCGACTTAAATAATGGCGCATAGTCGTGCCAATTGTTTATTTGGCCTTGCCCAGAGTCTGAAGCGCTCGGACACGGCATTCATGATGTCGTCGAGGGTTGGGAAGTGCCGATTGTGGGT
>JBOIEG010001120.1:0-4243 GCA_050740915.1 Gammaproteobacteria bacterium
GGACAGCATCAAGAAGATCGAGCGGGCGCGGGTCAAGATGGAGCAGATCAAGCCCAGATCCACCCTGCCCCGAGGGAAAAAGAAGGCGGCTTAACTGTAAAGTTATTTAAGGGACACTACACTAGGAAACCCGTTTTCTGGCGAGCGGAATGCGGACGGATCAAATTCTTGGTCTCCAGCGGTTGACATTCGCGAGCACGATGACCGCTACGTCCTTTTTGTGGATGTACCCGGCGTGGATCCCAAAGAAATGGAAATCACCGTGGGAAATGGAACTTTGACCATAAAGGGCCGGCGCGGCCACGAAGACCTCAAAGCGGGGCGGGGTCTCCACCATGCAGAGCGCAGGCACGGCGATTTTTGCAGGAGCTTTATTCTGCCTGACACGACTGATGCCGACCGCGTAAGCGGATCCCAGCGGCACGGCGTAGTGGAGATCGTAGTCCCGAAAAAGGAAGAGGTTCAGCCACGCAAAATTGTGGTTAATTGAGGCGCTACACTGATGAACGGCGCAGGATGCGCCGTTCGTCCCAACCATCCACCTACCAGCAAAGCAGCTAGCGCACGTCTTAGTCCAGCCGTAAGCTCACGAATTCCTCTGCCAGCGTGGGGTGGATACCGATGGTTGCATCGAAGCAGCGTTTGGTGGCGCCCGCCTGCAGGGCGACGGCGATCCCTTGAATGACCTCCGCGGCATCCGGCCCGACCATGTGCGCGCCGAGGATGCGGTCGCTGGCTCGGTCCACGATGAGCTTCACCAGTGCCTTTTCCTTGCGGTCCGAGAGCGTGTGCCTGAGGGGGGTGAACAGCGAGCGGTACACGTCGATATCCCGGTGCGCTACACGCGCCTGCTCTTCGCTTAGACCGACGCTCGCGAGGTTGGGCTGGCTAAAGACCGCCGTGGGTATGCAGCGATAGTCCAGGCGATGAGAAGCGCCGCCAAACATATTGCGCGCGAAAACGGTAGCTTCGGCCAGGGCAACCGGCGTTAGTTTCACCCGATCGATGACATCGCCCAAGGCGTAAATGGAGGGCACGCTGCTCTGGAACGCGTCATTGACCATGACGGCTCTTTTTTCGGAGAGCCTAACCCCCACTTGCTCCAGTCCAAAACCGTGGGTGTTCGGTTGGCGACCGGTCGCGTACATCACCCTATCGGTCTCCAGACGTTCATCGTCCAAGCACACACCCAGGGTGTCACCCTCGCGAGCGATCCGCCTCACTGCTGAGCCGAATCTCAGATCGATCCCGGCTGTTCGCATCTCCTTGGCAAGAAAACCCCGCAGCTCCCTATCGAACCCCCGCAAAAACAAGGGCCCTCGGTATACCAAGCGGGTCTCAACCCCCATCCCATGGAGTATGCCGGCGAACTCAACGGCAATGTAACCGCCGCCCACGATCACGCATCGCTTGGGCAGGCTGGTCAGGGAAAACACCTCGTTGGAAGTGAGGCAAAGCGCCTTGCCTGGAATGTTCGGCACCGTGGGCCAAGCGCCGGTGGCGATCAGGATCCGTTCCGCCTGGTAGCTTTGACCCCCGACCACCACGGTGTTGGCGTCGGCAAGGTGCGCCCGCCCGCTGAGGATCGTGACACCTACCTCATCCAGTAGCCGGCGATAGACCCCGTGAAGGCGCTGGATCTCCCCGTCCTTGTTCCGGATCAGCGTGCTCCAGTCGAATGTCGGCTCCGATCTGGACCATCCAAACCCTTGCGCTTGTCGAAATTCCGCTGCAAAGGCCGAGGCATACACGAAAAGCTTTTTGGGAACGCAACCCACATTGACGCAGGTACCGCCGAGATAGCGTTCCTCGGCAATGGCGACACGTGCACCCAAAGAGGCCGAAAGCCGAGCGGCGCGCATCCCACCGGACCCGGCGCCGATCACGAAGAGGTCAAAATCCTTGGCCATGCTCATGCAAGTCGGGCGCTGATGCGCGGTGGGGTGCTCAGCGTTCCCGGCCTAAGAACCCCGCGATTTCATCCACGCTTGCAGTTCCCTAAGCTCCTTGTATAAGCGCGGCAGCTGACCGAACAAAGCCATTCGCTTCAAATAGTCGCGGTGCTCCCGCGCCGGGATGCCGAACACGACGCTTTTCGCCGCGACGTCCTTATCGACGCCCGATTTGGCGAGCACTATGGCATGGTCCCCGATCGCGATGTGATCCTTCACGCCCACATTGCCTGCCAGCACGCAGTTCTTGCCCACGGTCACACTGCCGGAGATCCCGACACAGCCACAGATCACCGTGTTCTCACCGATGCGGCAGTTATGCCCAATCTGCACCAGGTTATCGATCTTGACCCCTCGCTCGATGATCGTCTTGTCAAACGTTGCACGATCGATGCAGCTGTTGGCGCCTATTTCTACCTCATCGTGGATCTCCACCCCACCGGTTTGGGGGATTTTGAATTGGCGTTCGCCGTCGCAGACATAGCCAAATCCGTCCGCGCCCAGTACGGCACCGCTATGAATGGTAACCCGCTTTCCCAGTGACACCCCTGAATAGACGGTGACATTGGGAAATAATACGCTGTCCGCACCGATGCAGCAGCCGTTGCCGACCACCACCCCAGGATAGAGGATGACGCGCTCCTCTATCTTCACTTCATCCCCCAGGCTTACGAAGGGATGGATGCTCACCGTTTCAGCGATGCGGCAGTCTTTGCCTATAGAGGCAAGCGGGGAAATCCCGCTCGGGGCGAAATCGCGCGCATGAAACAGCTGCAACACCTTGGCGAAAGCGAGGCGTGGGTTGTCCGCGATCAGCAGGGGCTTGGTGGAACCCGCCTCCCGCTCCGCTTGGGCCGAGACGATCACGGCCGCTGCTCGGGCATTCGGGATCTGCCTTAGGCACTTGCGCCCTTCCGCCAAGGTCAGATCACCCGCTGCGGCCTGGTCGAAGGGTCCGACGCCGGTGATGGGCGTGTCGCCTAGCCCCGAACACCGGCCGCCGACGATATCCGCGAGCTGGGCAACGGTGTACCGCCTCGAGCGGGAAGGCGTTTGGTCTGTGGCTGGCATGGGCTTCGATTATATGCAGCCATTGGGCTATTACCAACCCGCAACAGGGAACCTACACGGTTACGATCACGGATGAAACCCACATTCGGCTGGGCCGGAGCAAGGTGCAGAAAGCCCACCAAACCGGCTCGCTGAGCGATCTCAAAGCAGGCCTTTACGGTGGAAGTGAAGTACATGGAACTGTCTTCGATTTCCCACTCGCCTCGCTACCATCCCCTAAGTCCGACAGGCTCCTAGCGCGTGGTGACACAGATGCAACGTTCGTTGCGTCCAGGCTGCGTTCACTACGCGACGCGCCAGGGTCCAGTGGTAACTTGGTTATGGGCTAGAACTGTTCCCCCTTGCAGCAATGCTCCCTCTGGTGCTAAAAACTAATTAGGCCACAAGTCGTTTCCGGATAGCGATGATATTTACCGAGACAAAACTTCGCGGAACCTACCTCATAGATATCCACAAGCTGCCCGATGAACGGGGTTTTTTTGCTCGTACTTGGTGCGATCGCGAGGCCCAGGCACATGGCCTCAGAGCCCCTATGGTCCAGTGCAGCATTTCGTTTAACAATGAGAAGGGGACACTGCGCGGGATGCACTACCACGCGGCGCCGTTCAAGCAATCACGATTGGTCTCGTGCCTGAGGGGATCGGTCTTCGTCGCCGGGGTCGATCTGCGCCCCCGCTCCCAAACGTTTTTACAGAACCTTTGTCTCGCTTTGGAAGCGGACTCCTACCGGGCAATATACATACCCGAAGGCCTCGCTTTGGGATACCAGACCTTAGAACGGAATACGGAGATTTATTATCAAATGACAGAATTTTATGACCCAGCCTACGAAAGGGGATTCCGGTGGAACGATCCTGCGTTTGACATCCGATGGCCTGACGAGGATCGAACCATAAAGGACCGCGACAACAACTACGCTGACTTTCGCCTCGAAACCGTTTCCCAATTTAGCGAATATTAATCTTCGGGTGACAAACCAGCGCGCACCGATCGCATGACTTCGTGGGAAGCGGCCCAATTAGGCCACGACATCGAAACGTTATACTCGATATGGCGGAGCCGCATGCGATCTTGAGCGATGCGGCTTGCTAAAAGAGCTTCCGTCAATAGGTGTGTAAATAGCTCAGGCGGCTTCCCTCACAGACTCCTCTTTGATTCGTATTCCATCGGCATAGGGCGCTCCCTGGTAGACGTCTTTGAGGAGGTCTGCCGCATTGAGA
>JBOIEG010001121.1:0-5801 GCA_050740915.1 Gammaproteobacteria bacterium
GCACGTATCCTGGTCCGTGATCCGGCTTGGTACACCTTCCAGCGCTGCTTAGGGTGCTTGCACCGCGAGTCCTCCAGATCGCTCAGCGAGATTCCTGGAGGTGCCGAAGAAACGCGCTGACGCATGGGACAGACCACGGTTTCTTCCTTCCGCCGCATGACCTGAGAGCTTGTGAATAAATCTACTGCGCAGCCCCCCCGCATCGTTGTGCGGTGCTCGGAAACCTCATGTACTTCCACATACACTGCGGTTGCTCGTCCCATCCTTGGGACTCGCCCCTTCGGGGCTTGCGCGCCGTTTCGCTCCCGGCGAAACGCTCCTCCGCTCCGACGGAACACGACCTCCCTTCGCTCGCGACGATTTTTTCACAAACTCTCAGACCATCAAGACACCGTTTCGCTTCCTGGTGGTGATGATCACGCTGGTTCGCAAGCGCCAGCCAAAAGCCCGTATCAGCGATAACCATGCTTCTGCTCCGCGAGCAATTTGGCCTCCTGTTTATACGTGTCAGAAAGCTCCGGCGATGCTTGCCCGCACCCGACGAAGCCCGCACCGCGAAGGATGCCCCCGGCATTGGATTGCGCGCCTCTCACCCTTTCGTAGTACGCGTCTATCGCTTGCTTGATCACGTCGCTGACGCTGGCGTGGACGACCTCGGTGAGATACGCGAGCTTTCTGGAATGATCTTCGTCCAAACGTGCATTGATGCGCATCACCATAATCCTCTACTAAAACAGCATACAATAAGTATAACACGCCGTTCCTCGGCATCAATCGGCGGGAAAACGGTGGTCTCCCAAAGAAAGCGAAAGAAGCTAAAGGGGCCAAGCTAGGTCCTGGCCACCTTATTCCGCGGCGATTCGGCCAGTGACTGTGGGCGCCAGAACCAGGGCGTCCAACGGAAAGCTCACGACCCGCACTCGCTTCTGCTCCGGATCGGTCCAGGCGAGGAACACATGATTTCCAGCGCGCTTCATGTAGGGGTACTTGCTCGGCCATTTGTCGAACGATCCTATATGCACCGTCAGGGTATCGGTCACACCGGACTCGGAGGAGACGCGCGCCACCTTGAGCTTTTGATCAGGGCTATCGGCTTGGCGGGCACGCCAGCTCACCAGAGCCGAGCCGTCGTCCAGCAAAAAGGCGTCCACATAGCCCACGGCGTCGGTGTCGAGCACCACGGGCTTGCCGAAGCTCGCGCCCGCGTCCGCGGAGAACGCCGCCTGCACTCTACCTTGGCCACCGGGGGCGGCGAACCACGCCGCCACCGCCCGTGACTTCCAGGTGGCGACGGCCGGACCGTTGCTCGGGCAACCGTTGATGACAAACCGGTCATCGTGCAGGAGACGGGGCACGATGCTGCCGTCTTGCCCCCAACGGACCGCGGCGATGTCCCGCACCTCGCCCGCTCGGTGATCGCGATAGACCGTCAACACCTGCTGTCCTTGGGCCGCGGAGCCGACGCTGCAACAGGAGCAGATGTCGCCGTCCAGAAGGCGCTCCCGCCCCGGCGTCCCATTGCCATCGACCACCGTGGCCATGAGCCGGTAGCTCCCCTCGGATCTGCCCTGCGGTAATTGCCGAATACCGCGCTGGTCGGTCCAGACGAGGGCGAGCTTGCCATCCGCGAGGGCGGACAGCGACATCTGGGCATCGTAGATCCGCGCCGCCTTGCCGTAGGGCTTGATCGGCTGAGTCCAAATCTGTCCGTCATCGCGGGAGTGGGCCAGAAAGAGATCGGCGGCATAGGGGCTTTCGGGTGTGCTGCGCGACACCATCCACGAGGCAGCCAATGTACCGTCCGTAAGACCCATCACCACCGGCCCGTCGGCAAGCTTGCCGTGCACGATCACGACGGTCCGAGACTGGGACCACCCCTGCCCTTCCCGCGTGGTATAGCGTACGGCGGCGCCGGTCTTGTCCGTGGTCTCCTCTACCCAACTGAGGAGCAGCCGGCCGTCCGGCGCTGTGGCAAGCCGGTGCTGGCGGCTGCCGACGGGCGCTGGGGTTTCGATCTTGCACACGGCCGGATGCAGAGTTTGGCCCTCGATGGCCTGAGTGGGCAGTGGTAGGGAACAAGCGAGGACGAAGCCGCAAATCATTACCCAATGTTGGCGATGAGTCGTGCGCATTGTGGTTCTCCTTGGTTCTGGTTCAGAGGGCTATCCACTTGAGACCTGAGACCTGAGACTGGACTCCTCCAGTCTCAAGCCTCTAGTCTCAAGCCTCCAGTCTCAAGTGGATCTGGGTTCAAAGCTCCACCCGGATGGAGCCGAACAGCGTCAGTGGTTCTCCGGGAGAAACGCCGTTACGCGGTGCGACGTTGGAATTGGCATCGGCAGATTCGTAATAGTCCTTGTCGAGCAGGTTGCGGACATTCAACTGCGCTGTTACCTGCGAAGGTCCCAGCTTCCAGCGGTAGGCGGCGAAGGCGTCGAGCCGCACGTAGCCGGGCAAGAGAAAGGTATTTTGAATATCGCCATCGCGCTCGCCCACCATAAAAGCGCCAAAGCCTAAGGTCAAACCGTTCAAGGCCGTATAGTTTTTAAAGTCGTACTTAAGCCACAAGCTGCCGGCATGCTCGGGCACATTGAACAAGCGCCTTCCCTCTAGCCCCGAATTATCCTGGGTAACCTTGCCGTCGGTGTAGGCATAGCTCCCGATCAGGCTCAACGCGTCCGTGATCTGGCCCGCCGTATCAAACTCGATCCCTTGGCTGCGTTGCTTGCCCACAGGAATACTGTCCAAGGGGTCTGAGGTACTGAGATCGGGCGTCAGGAGATTCTGCCGGGTGAGATGGTAGAAAGCCAAGGTCGCGCCGAGCCGGTGGTCAAGGATCTCAGTCTTGAGACCCGCTTCGAACTGCTCGCCGGTTTGCGGGGGAACCGGCACATTCTGCGCCGTCACGCCATTATTCGCGCCGAACGAGGTGGTCCAGTCCCCGAACACGCTCAACCAAGGCCAGGCTTGGTAGAGGATCCCCACCCTGGGGCTAAACTCCTCGTCCTTGCGGGTCACGGAATCCACGTTGGCCTCGGCGGCGGCGAAGGAACCGCCTCGGCCGCGCGCGAACTCGGCCCAGTCGCAACGGCCACCGCCCGGGATGTGAAGCTTGTCCCAGAGCGTGATCTGATCCTGGAAATAGGCTCCATACGCCTCTTCCTGGAACACGTTGAAGTTCCGGCCAGGGGAAGACACATTGACCGAACGGGCGGCGGTGAAGAGCGTCGGATCGATGCCATACGTGGGGTTAAACAGATCGATCGCCAGCGCTGGGTTGGGGACGGTGAAGCTGCCGAAAATATTGTAGTCGGTGGTGGCCCTGAGATAATCGAAGCCCAGCAAGACGTCGTGCCGGGTGGGTCCCAGATAGAAATTGCCGGTGAGATCGAGGTTGGTGGAATAAACGTCAGCATCGCTTTCTTGACCGAAGATATTGCGGTCCAATGTGCGGTTGTCGGCGCGCAGGGCATTGCCGAAGGCGGGCGCCGGATTCGGCCAGGTATCGAATGTTTCCAGGAAAGACGCTAGGAAACGGTTCTCCAGTTTCCAGGATCTGTTGAACTGATGGCTTAGATTGAACCCAACCAGGATCTTGTCATTATTGGCCTCGGGCACATTGGGATCGCCGTAGGATCGGCTGATGGGCACCGGCGCCGGTCGCCTTCCAATGACAGGATCCCGAAGTCCGGCCGGAAGTCGTGTTGCAGCGACTCCACCTCGAGCGTCATTTCGGTGGACGCGGTGGGACGCCAGGTCAGACTGGGGTGGAGCACCAACCGCTCGATAAAATTGAAGTCCCGGAAGGACTCGCTGTTCTGATAGCCGCCATCGAATCGATACAGGAGCGATTTGTCCCGGGTGAGCGGTCCCGTGGCATCTCGCTCGGTGCGGTAGAAATCATACGAGCCGAAGCCCTGCTCCCGAATTCGGTACGGAATCCCGAGGGGGACGTGGCCAATAAGCCGTTACGGTAGAGCTTACCGCCAGTGGAGAATCCGCGAACGATGAAACAGTTGCCCGATCCCAGAGAAGAGTTCGGCCGCACCCCGCTCACGTTTTCCAGCGCATCCTTGATCCGAGTGGCCTTCTGGTCCTTGATCACCGCCTTCGGCACGACCTGGATTGACACCGGCGTCTCCATGATCGGCTCGTCGGTCTTGGTCGCGGTAGTGGTGCTGAAAACGCTGTAATCGGTCTCAGCTCGTCCGGTGGCGGTGACCGTCATCTCCGGCAGCACGGTAGTGTGCGCTTCGGCCACGGTCACGGCGCCGGCTAGGGGGGAAAGCCTGGCTGCCGCCGGTGGCTGTCGGTTGCTCTTCTGCCGCGCCTGAACCAGGTAGGGCGGCGAGGACGCTAAACACTACCGCGATGACTGCGCTCGCTATTTTCATTTTCTTTCTCCTATATCACGCCCAAAAAATGCCCCTAAAACTCCACCCCGATCCGTCCGAACACCAGCCGTGGCTCACCGGGCTGGACGGAGAAATCATTGCCTGAGATCGGAACCGGCTTCATCGGGTTCCGACAAAACAGCGTGAGCACGATCGTTACGGGCCTTGAGGCGGGCTAGGCGCGTATCCTTGTACAAAACAGCAGTGATCACAGGGCTGTTCATATCACTTTCAGTTCGATCCGCTACCGCGCAGGCGCCGGTTGCCATCGCCCTCAGTACTCGACCCGATCGCAGTTGCCTCAAAACTCCACCCGGATCGACCCCAGCACGGTCAACGGTTCCGCTGGAAAGATATTGAACCGGGGAATGCCATTAAAGGTGTCAGAGTGCTCGAAGTATTCCTTGTCCAGGATGTTATTCACGTTGACCTGGGCAGTCAGCCGTGACTTCCCAACATTGAAGCGGTAGGTCGCCATCGCATCCCAGCGCACGTACCCCGGCAACTCGAAGGAATTCTCGTTGTCACCCTCGCGCTGGGAGGCCAGAAAAACACCTGTGCCCAACGACAACCCACGCACGGGCGATTCCAAGAGCTCGTACTTGAGCCAGGCACTCCCGGAGTGATCCGGCACGTTCGGCAGACGATGCCCCTCATTGCCGCGATCATCCTGTGTGATGCGGGTATCCGTGTACGCATAGCTCGCGATCAGGCTGAGGGAGTCGGTGAGCTGCCCGGATAGGTCGAGCTCGATGCCCTGGCTACGCGCCTCGCCGATCGCTATCGAATCAAACCTATCGAGTGTCGTAATATCCGCTGTGAGGATGTTTTCCTTGGTCAGGTGGAAAAACGCGAGGGTCGAAGAAAATCGTCCCTCCCAGAGCTCAGTCTTGATACCCGCTTCGTACTGGGTCGCTCCCTCGGGATCAAAGGGCTCTCCGGTTGCCGAACGGCCGTTGTTGGTGCCAAAGGACTCCACGTAATTCCCATAGAGCGAAAGCCATTGCCACGGGTGATAGACAACCCCTACGCGCGGGCTGAACGACTTTTCACTGATGGTGTTGTCAACATCGTTGTCCGCAACTGAAATGTTGCAACATAGGGTCCCATATTTCGTCCAATCATAGCGGCCGCCGCCTAGGACTTGAACCTGGCCGTCGAAGAACTTGAGCTGGTCCTGGAAATACACGCCATACCATTCCTCGGCGCTCTTAAAGACGAAATTATCCGTGCCAGGGGTCCTGAAGGAGAGATCGACGCTCCCGTAAGTCGGGTTAAAGATATGGCTCCTCAGCAAAATTTGTGGGTAGTTTTCTACTTGATAGACCCCATGGAGTTAAGGGCGTCTGAGGAAAACAACGATTCTGACGCAAGTCCTACAGGCTCTGGCTGTGGATATATGGACAA